>NZ_JBSHAQ010000004.1:23954-302425 GCF_053611585.1 Streptomyces sp. NPDC054794
GCCCGCCCCGGGCTACACGCCCCCAACAACAACCCCCGCGGCGGGGGGCGCGCCGCGGGGCGGCGCCCCCCCCCGGGGGGCGCCCGCGCCCGACTCCGCTCTCAGTACACGTAAACCACCGTGCAGTTGCCCAGCCCGAGCGTCGCGTGCAGCGTGCACTCCAGCGCGACGGGGGCGGCGGCCACCCGCGGAGGCTTCACCCTGAGCGAGGGCTCCCGCTCGACGCCCACCGCGTCGAACTCGCCCTCCTTCCTGGGGAAGTCCGTCGCGGTCGCGTTGATCTGCTCGAAGAGCGGCTCGGGAGCGAAGTTGACGACGAACTCGCCGCTCTCCTCGACGTTGCGCAGCGAGTCCTTGCGCCCCACGGACGTGAACTGCACGACGGGCGGATCGGTGCTGGCGACCGTGAAGAACGAGTGCGGGGCCAGGTTGGCCGTCTCCCCGTCCGCGGTGAGGGTCGAGACCCAGGCGATCGGCCGGGGCACGATCACCGCGGTGAGCAGACGGTAGAAGGAGCCCGGATCGAGGGACTCCGGCGAGTAGTCGACGCGCATGACAACACGCTATGCACACGGGTACGTGGACACGTCACCCGCCCCCTGGTGGGGCAGCAGACAGGCGGTCAGGGCGGCGATGTCGTCGTGCAGCCGGTCGTGGCTGTAGTCGAGCAGGTCGTGGTGGAGCCGGACCAGGAGTTCCCCGTGCGGGAGAGGCCCCCAGGACCGGACCCGGTCGACGAGCGGATAGAAGGAACCGTCCGGGGCGCGGGTCTCCGTGATGCCGTCCGTGTACATCAGCATCTGGTCGCCGGGACGGAAGGCGTGGACGTCGACGTGGTACGGCTCGCCGACGAGCATCCCGAGGTTCAGCGGCGGCCCCGACCGTCCCGTGCCCAGTTCGCGCACCTCGCCGGAGCGGATCAGCAGCGGCGGCGGGTGCCCGCAGTTGACGATCTTGAGGACCTGGTCCCCGGCGACGATCTCGGCGAAGACGGCGGTGACGAACCGCTCGCCCACCTCGCTGCCGGACAGCAGCTCGGCCCGGCGCGCCATGCTGGTCTCGACCCGGGCCGCCAGGGCGGGCAGGTCGGCCTCCTCGTGCGCCGCCTCCCGGAACGCGCCGAGCAGGGTGGCCGCGGTCTCCACCGCGAGCAGTCCCTTGCCGCGCACGTCGCCGATGACCAGGCGGACCCCGTGCGTGGTGGGGACGGCCTCGTAGAGGTCACCGCCGATCCGGGCCTCCGCGGCGGCGGACACGTAGAAGCTGTCCACCAGGAGGCCGCCGATGCGGTGCGGAAGCGGTCTGAGCAGCACGTGCTGCGCGATGTCCGCCACGAAGCGGACGTCGGCGAGCGTGCGTTCCCGGCGTGTGCGGTGGGAGGCCAGGATGGTGGCCAAGGCGCCCACCAGGGCGGTGCAGATGTAGGCGGTGACATAGTGCCGGTCCCAGAGGTAGCCGACGGACCGGCCCGCGCAGCACGGGGTCCCGGCCAGGACTCCCTCGAAGACGATCGCGAAGGCCGTGACACCGGCGACGAAGACGGGCCCGTGCGCGAAGGCGGCCACCAGCGGCAGGGCGATCAGCAGAAAGCTCACCGGCCACTGCACGGGAGTGAGGGGCTCCAGCGCCAGGACCCCGGCGACGTAGAAGACGGGCAGCCAGCGCATCCACGCCGGGTCCGCGGGCAGCCGCCGACGATCGGGGGCGGCCGCCTCGATCGCGGGGCCGTGCCGCCTCACCACCCGCTCCCGCGCACCGCTGTCGCCGTCTCGCCGAGGCGGCCCGGGGCGGGGCACGCGGGCGGACGGGTGGCCCGACGGCTCGACTGACGCGGCCTGCACACACGGAACTCCTGGCACAAGATCTCAGCAAGGGCCCCAGCCTGTTGTGCCCGACCCCGGCCCGCCGGTCATTGCTCCACTCAGCGGCATGTCCGGGCGTGCCGCTGATCTCCCGGCCGGTGGCCGCGGGTGGCGGGCAAACGGTGGCGTCGCGGCGTGGCATTCCCCGGGTACGTCGTCGCACGGTGAGTATTACTGGCCGTTGCTCCGGAAGATCGGGAGGCAGACGTGACGGTGAACCGGATCGGTCTGGTCGTGCACAGCGGGCGCGCGGAAGCCGCGGAGGCCGCACGGACCGTACGCGACTGGTGTGCCGAACACGCCGTGCCGTGCACGGACATCGACGTGTGGCGGCACGGCGACCGGCACAGTGCCCGGTACGAGGTCGACGCGGCGGGCGATCCCGACCTCGTCGTCACCCTGGGCGGTGACGGCACGTTCCTGCGCGGCGCCCGGCTGGCCGCCGCGAACGACGCCCTCGTGCTGGGCGTCGACCTGGGACGGGTGGGCTTTCTGACGGAGGTCCCGGCGGCGGCCGTGCGCGCCGCGCTGGACTCCGTACGGGAGAACCGGCACTCGGTCGAGGAGCGCATGCTGCTGACGATGCGCGCCTCGCGCCGCCTGGAGGTGCCCACCGACATGGAGGCGCTCCTGCGCTACGGCCGCGGCCCCATGCTGCCGCCGCCCCGCGTGCGCACCGACTGCGAGGTGGACCGCGACTGGGGCATCGCCCTGAACGTCATGGCGCTCAACGACATCGTCCTGGAGAAGCTGGCCCGCGACCGGCAGGTGTCGGTCGGTGTCTACGTCTCCGGCAGACTCCTCGCGTCCTACTCCGCCGACGCCCTGCTGGTGGCCACGCCGACGGGTTCGACCGCCTACAGCTTCGCCGCCGGCGGGCCGGTCGTGTCGCCCCGTGCGCAGGGGCTGGTGTTCACGCCGGTCGCCCCGCACATGACGTTCAACCGGTCGGTCGTCACGGCTCCGGACGAGCCCGTCGGCCTGCGCGTGCTCGAACGCTCCGGGCAGGCGGCGGTCAGCATCGACGGGCAGCTGCGGGGCGTGCTCGACCCGGGGGACTGGATCGGGGTGTACGCGGCTCCGCGCACGCTGCGGGCGGTCCGCTTCGGGCCGATGGACTTCTACGGCCGGCTGCGCGAGCGGATGAACCTGACCGACGCCCCGGCCGCGGTCGCCGACGGGACCCCCGCTCCGCTGTGGTCGGTGACCACGCCTCCGCCCGGGGACCTGGCCCACCTCTCGTTGCTGACCGGCCCGGACGACGTGGCGCCGGCCTTCTAGGCAATGCCGCCGGCCTCACTCGTTCGGGGCGCCCGGCGGGGCGTCTGCGAGTCTGCGCGTGCCGGGGCTGCCGGAGTGTGCGCAGGGTGAGATGCGTGCGTCTCGTGACAACAGTGAGGGGCGATGATCGTTTCGCTGGTGTCGATGCCGGAAGGGATCACCACTCGTGCGGACCTGACGCAGGCGCGCGAGCGGCTCGCGGAGTCCGACTTCCTGCTCGTCGACATCCAGTTGCCGGAGGAGGAGCCGGCCGACGAGGGGATCGGCCCCGAGGAGGCGATCGCCGAGGATCCTCGGATCGCTCAGCAGCTCGGTGTGGAGGCCTACAACCTGCCCTGGTTCGGCCGGGCGGGCGAAGCCGCGCGGGCCGACTTCCTCGGGGACGCCGCGGGGTTCGTCGTGCCCGTGGTCGAGGACTCACGGGTCACCCACGTCCATGTCCTGGTGACCGAGCGGTTCGTGATCACGGTGCACTGGGGGCAGATCGCCATGCTGGGGACCTTCGCCGCGCGACTGGTGCCCGAGCGGCCGCCCGACCCCGTGGCCGCCATGTTCCTGCTGCTGCAGGAAGCCCTGGAGACCTTCCGGCGGGCCGCGCTGGCCTGCCTGCTGGCGGTGGAGGACCTGGAGGACGAGATGTTCGAGCGGCGACGTCCCGAGCAGGTCTACAACCTGGCGCGGCTACGACGACGCTCCGCCCTGCTCCATCACAGCCTGCTGCCCTACCTCCAGGCGACGGACGAACTCGTCACCCGGCGGATGATGAGCCGGAACTTCCCCGAGGAACGCCAGCGGCTGGCGCGTGAGTTCCAGAACGCGAGCAGGCTGGTGCTCGCGGACATCGAGTCCCTGCAGGACGCCTCCCGGCGGGCGCTCTCCAGCTACTCCTCGCTCGTCTCCGGCGAGCAGAACAACGTGATCAACCGACTGGCCATCGTATCGACGATCTTCCTGCCGCTGTCGTTCCTGACCGGGTACTTCGGGATGAACTTCACCTACTTGACGGACGAGTTGGAGAGCAAGATCGTCTTTTGGATGCTCGCCGTCGGGCTGCAGGTGGCCGTCCTGGTCGCCGCACTCTACGTGCTGCACCGCATGCACCTGTGGCGCAAGCTCCGCGACGACGAGGGCACGGACGACCGCTGACACCGATCCGGTACCTCGGCGGTACCTCGGCGTCAGCCCAGGACCCGGCGCTTCTGCGCCTCGAACTCCTCGTCCGTGAGCACCCCTTGCGCCTTGAGCTCACCCAGCTCCTTGAGCTGGTCGATCTTGCTGCTCATGTCGTCGGCGACGGTGGGCGGCGTGCTGGGCGCGGGCGGCGGCGGCACGGGGGGCTGCGGCACCGGCTGTTGGTAGGCCGCCTGCTGCTGCTCGTAGGCCGCCGCCTGCTGCTGTTCGTAGTCCTGCTGTGCCCAGCGCCCCGCCTGCCGTCGTGACACACGGTTGGACACGGCGGTGGCGGTTCCGGCGACGACGGCGGTACGCGCGACGCCGCGAAGGAGTCCTGGCATGTTCACTCATCTCCCACACACTGCGCCGCGGTTCAGGCGGCCGCGGGTCCGCTGCTGGGCGGTGTCGTCCCCTCCACCGCGTCCAGGCAGGCCAGCAGTGCCTGGACCGGGATGCGGCCGTTGGCCACGAGCTGGGCCCCGCTGCGCCGGAGCGCGCGGGCCAGGGGCGCCGCCCACAGGTTCTCGTAGATCAGGACCGCGGCGGCGTTGCCGGGCTCCAGCGCGGCACCGGCCTCGTCGAGGTCGCTCTGGTCCAACAGCCCGGACGAGGCGCCCTCGAAGACCGTCAGATCGACTTCACCGCCGCCGACGTCCCGCAGCTCCAGCGCGGTGACCGACCCGTCGCTGTCCTTGCGGACGAAGGCCAGGTCCATGATCCTGATGATCCCCCGCTCGGCGAGATCGACGAGCATGGGGAACGCCTCGCCGGTCATGCGGTTGCCGGGGAACTCCATGACCACGTAGTCGACGGGGCCCATCTCTTCGACATCGTTCATGACCACTCCTCGGGAGCGGGACGGGCGTCCGGGCAGGTGAGCCGGGCCCTCCTCCGGAGCGGCGACGCGGCGCGACCGGGACTGGGAACCGTACTCCACAGCCCATTCCAACACGCGGCAGGAGGCGTCGCACTTCCGGGCGATCCGTGCCGCGGGCGGGCGGTGGGCCCGGCGTCAGGGCGATGTGCGGGCTGGTCAGCCGCGTGCTGCAATGGTCCGGAGATCACCGGGACAGCGAGGAGTGCGCCATGTCTCCCGGCTCCGACGTCGGCCCCGGCCAGGGCCCAGGGTCTGCCTCCGCCGCCTCCGCCGCTCCGCGCATGAGCGAAGCCGCGTTCCGGGCGCTGTACGAGCGACTGCGGGCGGACACCCGCGAGGGCGGCGTGCCGCGGCGCGGGGCCCTGCGTCATCTCACGCCCGAGCGCGTCGTGCACGCCGCCGCCGAGGTCCGTACGGGGCGAACGGTCTCCCTCGCCGCCCCCATCGAGACGCACACGGGGCCGGACAGCCCCGAGCCCGCCCGCCACCGGATGCTCGCGCCGAGCGCCGACGAGCTGGACGCGCCGGGGCTGCACTTCGCCCGCGACCGCCTGGAGATGAACGTCCACGGTGACGTGGACAGCCACCTCGACGCCCTGTGCCACGTGATCTACGACGGAGAGCTCTACGACGGGGTCCCGGCGCGCACCCTGACACCGGACGGGGCCGGCGAGCTGTCCGTCGACCTCGTCCGCGCGGGCATCGTCGGACGCGGCGTGCTCCTGGACGTGCCCCGGCTGCGCGGCGTCCCCTGGCTGGAGCCCGGCGACCACGTCACCCTGGAGGACCTGACCGCGGCCGCGGAGGCGCAGGGCGTGCGGGTCGGGCCCGGCGACCTGCTGTTCGTCCGCGTCGGTCACCGGCGCAGACGGCAGGAACGGGGACCGTGGGACGTCTCCGAGGCGCGCGCCGGTCTGCATCCGACGGCCCTGCGCTTCCTCGCCGAGCGGCAGGTGGCGGCGCTGGGCGGGGACGGCAACAACGACACCGCCCCCTGCGCGGTGGACGGCGTCGGCTTCCCCGTCCACGTGCTCGCGATCCAGGCCATGGGGACGTATCTGATGGACTGGCTCCAGTTCGAGGAACTGGCACCGGCGTGCGCGGACGCGGGCCGCTGGTCCTTCCTGTGCGTGGTCGCCCCGCTGCGGCTGCCGGCGGCCACGGGGTCGCCGGTGAATCCCGTCGCCGTCCTCTGAGCGGACCGTACGCGCCCGGCGGCCCCGGGTGCCGATCGCCCGGACGGCGGATACGTTCGAAAGGACGGACCGGCTGCCGCGCTCCTGCGGCGCGCACCGGCAGGTCCTGCGGGCGCGTAGGGCCGCGAGCGCAAGGACGGTGGTCCCTATGGCAGAGTCCCCGCACTACGACGTCATCATCATCGGCAGCGGGGCCGGCGGCGGCACCCTCGCCCATCGGCTGGCTCCTTCCGGGAAGCGCGTGCTCGTCCTCGAACGCGGGGGCTTCCTCCCGCGCGAGAGGGACAACTGGGACTCCACCGCCGTGTTCGTCAAGGGCAAGTACCGGGCCCCGGAATTCTGGCTCGACAAGCACGGGCACGAGTTCCCGCCCGAGGTCAACTACTACGTGGGCGGCAATACCAAGTTCTACGGCGCCGCGCTCTTCAGGCTGCGCCCCGAGGACTTCGGCGATCTGCGCCACCACGACGGCGTCTCGTCCGCCTGGCCGATCGACTACGCGGACCTGGAGCCGTACTACACCCAGGCGGAACACCTCTACCTGGTGCACGGGCGGCACGGCGAGGATCCCTGGGAGGGGCCGGTGAGCGGGCAGTACGCCTACCCTCCGGTCGAACACGAGCCGCGCATCCAGCAGTTGAGCGACGACCTGGAGAAGCAGGGCCTGCACCCCTTCCACCTGCCGATCGGCGTCAACCTCAGCCAGGACGAGAACGGCCACGCGACCCGGTCCAGCGCCTGCATCCGCTGCGACCGCGTGGACGGCTTCCCCTGCCTCGTCCGCGCCAAGTCCGACGCACAGGTCATCTGCGTGGAACCCGCCCTGGAGCACCCCAACGTCGAACTGGTCACCCGCGCCCACGTGGTGCGGCTGGAGACCGGCCCGGACGGGCGCAGTGTCACCACGGTCGTGGCCCGGCTGGACGGGGACGAGGAGGTCCGGTACTCGGCGGACATCGTGGCCGTCGCCTGCGGGGCGGTGAACTCGGCCGTCCTGCTGCTCGCCTCGGCCAACGAGCACCACCCCCAGGGGCTGGCCAACTCCTCCGACGTGGTCGGCCGGCACTACATGCGGCACAACAACCTCGCCCTGATGGCCGTGTCCAAGGAGCCCAACGACACCCGGTTCCAAAAGACCCTCGCCCTGCACGACTGGTACCTGGGCGCGGACGACTGGGAGTACCCCCTGGGCGGCATCCAGATGCTGGGCAAGTCGGACGCCGAGCAGATCCACGGAGAGGCGCCGCGCTGGGCGGGAGCGGTCACTCCCGACATGCCCTTCGAGGTCCTGGCCCATCACGCCGTCGACTTCTGGCTGTGCGGGGAGGACCTGCCCCAACCCGGCAACCGGGTCACCCTGGACCGGGACGGCCGGGTCCACCTCGCCCTCGACGAGTCCAACAACATCGAGGCGCTGCGCCGGCTGCGGCACAAGCTCCAGCAGATGCTCGGCCACCTCGGCATGCACGAGCACCATCTGCTCTCCCGCAGCATCTACCTGCACAAGGGCATGCCGATCGGTGCCACCGCGCACCAGGCCGGCACCGTGCGCTTCGGCTACGACCCGGCGACCTCCGCCCTGGACACGCACTGCAAGGCCCACGACCTGGACAACCTGTACGTGGTCGACACCAGCTTCTTCCCGAGCATCGGCGCGGTGAACCCGTCCCTGACCGCCATGGCGAACGCCCTGCGGGTGGGCGACCACATCCTGGAGCGGCTCGGCTGACCGCCGGCGCCCACGCGGCCGCCGACAGCGCGCAGCCCCCGACCGGGCGAAGATCCTCAGTCTGGCGGCGCAACCGCCGCACGTCGCGCGCGCCGCCCGTGTCGCGCGCTGATTGTGTGAGGTGCGACCTCTCCTGGGCGGTCCGGGTTCACCGGGGTCACGCTGCGGAGGAGGCAGTCGATCGTGGGTTCCACCTCGGCCACGACCCAGGGCGTGATCCCCGCCCACCTGCTCAAGGGACAGAAGGCGCTCGTCACCGGCGCCAACTCGGGCATCGGCAGGGCGACCGCCGTCGCGCTGGGCCGGGCCGGATGCGATGTCGTCGTCAACTACGTGGCCGGCCGCGAGGAAGCGGAGCAGGTCGTCGACGAGATCACGGCGATGGGCGTGCGGGCGGCGGCCTACGAGGCCGACGTGTCCCAGGAGGACCAGGTCGTCGCCATGATGGACCGGATGGTCGGCGAGTTCGGGACCATCGACATCCTCGTCGCCAACGCCGGGCTCCAACGGGACGCCGCGCTCACGGACATGACGCTCGCCCAGTGGCAGAAGGTGCTGGACGTCAATCTGACCGGGCAGTTCCTGTGCGCCCGCGAGGCGGTGAAGGAGTTCGTGCGCCGGGGAGTCGTCCCCGAGGTGTCGCGCGCCGCCGGGAAGATCATCTGCATGAGTTCGGTGCACCAGATCATCCCCTGGTCCGGGCACGTCAACTACGCCAGCTCCAAGGGCGGCGTACTGATGATGATGCAGACCCTGGCGCAGGAGCTCGCGCCGAAGAAGATCCGCGTGAACGCCGTCGCTCCCGGGGCCATCAAGACGCCCATCAACCGCAGCGCCTGGGAGACCCCGGAGGCCGAACGCGACCTCCTGCAGCTGATCCCGTACGGCCGGGTCGGCGACCCCGACGACATCGCCCACGCGGCCGTCGTCCTCGCCTCCGACCTCATGGACTACGTCGTGGGAGCCACCCTCTACGTGGACGGCGGCATGACCCTCTTCCCCGGCTTCGCCACCGGCGGCTGACACTTCCCGTACGTCGTCCTCGTACGTCGTCCCCGGCTGGAGGCACGCATGCACACCACGGTCCACCTGCTGGCGGACGTGCCGCCGCAGATGCTTCCGGCCAGATCCATGATGGCCTTCACCCTCGTCACGCACATCATCCTGGTGCCGCTGGGCGTGGCGCTGCCGCTGATCACGCTGATCATGCACGGCTACGGTCTGCGCCGCGGCGACGCGACCGCCCTGCTGCTGGCCCGGCGCTGGTCGGCCGTCATGGCGGTCCAGTTCGCGATCGGGGTCGTCACGGGCACCGTGCTGTCGTTCGAGTTCGGGCTGCTGTGGCCGGGCATGATGGGCCGGTGGGGCGATGTCTTCGGCCTCGGTTTCGGGGTGGAGGGGTGGGGTTTCTTCCTGGAGGCGGTCCTCATCGCCATCTATCTCTACGGCTGGCGGAGACTTCCCTCCCGTACCCACTTCCTGCTCGCGCTGCCACTGCCCTTCACAGCCCTGCTGGGCGCCTTCGGGATCCTGGCCGCCAACTCGTGGATGAACACGCCCCGGGGCTTCAGCCTCGACTCCGCGGGCAACCCCGTGGACGTGAACGTCCGGAAGGCGATCTTCACGCCCATCTTCGGCCCGGAGTACTGGCACTTCGTCGTGGCGATGTTCGTCACGGCGGGCTATGTCACGGCGGGCGTCTACGCCGTGGGCTGGCTGCGCGGCCGCCGTGACCGGTACCACCGGCTCGGTTTCACGATCCCCTTCACGATCGCCGCGGTGTTCACGCCGATCCAGTTCATGCTGGGCGACTCCATCGCCCGGCAGGTGTTCCACAAACAGCCGGTGAAGTTCGCCGCGATGGAGATCGTCTGGAAGACCGACACGCACGTGCCGGAGTACCTCTTCGGTCGACTGCACCCCGACGGCACGATCTCCGGTGGCATCAAGATCCCGCAGCTCGACTCCATCCTCGCCGGATTCCGCCCGGACACGAAGGTCACCGGCCTGACGTCGGTGGCGCCCGACGACCGGCCGACGGCCACCCAGGCCACGATCACCCACTTCGCGTTCGACACCATGGTCGGCATCGGCTCCCTGCTGCTCCTGCTCGCCCTCTGGTACGCCGTCATGTGGCTGTGGCGCCGTCGGCTGCCCGCCTCCCCGTGGTTCTTCCGCGGCGCGGCGTGCGCGGGCGTGGCCTCCGTCGTGGCCGTCGAATGCGGCTGGATCACCACCGAGGTGGGCCGCCAGCCGTGGATCGTCTACCAGTACATGCGGGTCGCCGAGGCGGTCACCCCGACCAGGGCGCCCGCACTGTGGACCATGTTCGGCCTGGTCATCGTCGTCTATGCGTTCGTCTTCGGGTCCTTCCTCGTCATCCTGCTGAAGATGCGCACCCGGTGGCGGCTCGCCGACGAGGCGGCAATCGCGGAAAGGACGGCGGCGGCACCGGAGACGGAAACCCCCTACGGCCCGCGTTCCACCCTGCGGGCAGGCAGTGCTCCCGGGCCGTCCGCCTCCGGGGAGGACCGACCGTGACCACCGCCGGCCTCGTCGCCCTCGTTCTGCTGCTTGTCATCGCCGCCTACGCCTGCGCCGGCGGAACGGACTACGGAGCGGGCTTCTGGGACCTGACCGCGGGCGGAGCCGAACGCGGCGAACGCCCCCGATGGCTCATCGACCACGCCATGGCCCCCGTGTGGGAGGTCAACAACGTATGGCTGATCTTCGTCCTCGTCATCACGTGGACCGGGTTCCCCGTGTTCTTCCAGACCGTGTTCGCCGCGATGTGGCTGCCCCTGGCCCTCGCGGCCGTCGGTATCGTGCTGCGCGGCGCCGGCTTCGCCCTGCGCAAGCCCGCCCGCCGACTGGCCGGACGCCGCCTGTACGGTGCGGTGTTCGCGATCTCCTCGCTGCTCACGCCGTTCTTCCTCGGGGCCGCTGCGGGCGGAATCGCCTCCGGCCGGGTCGCGCCGGGCACGGCGGCCTCGCCCGACAACTGGGCCAATCCCACCTCCCTCCTCTTCGGCCTGCTCGCCGTCGCCATGACGGCGTTCCTGGGGGCCGTGTTCCTGGCCGGTGACGCCCGCCGCTTCTCGGCGCCCGACCTCGACGGCTACTTCCGGCGCCGCGCGCTCGTGGCCGTCGCCGTGGTCGCCGTACTCGCGGTGATCATGCTGTTCGTCACCCACGGCGACGCGCCCCACGTCTGGCACGGGCTCACCCACGGTGTGGGGCTCGCCCTCGTCGTCCTGGCCGCCGTGGCCTCGCTCGCCACCTGCGGGCTGCTGCTGCGCACGGCCGACGCCCGCTGGTCCCGGGTCGCCGCCGTCGTCGCGGTGGCCTCGGGCATCTTCGCCTGGGGCATGGCGCAGCGGCCGTACCTCGTCCCGGTCTCGCTGACCGTGGCCGAGGGGGCGGGCGCCCCGACCACACTGCGCTGGCTGATGCTGGTCACCCTCATCGCCGTGGTACTGGTCTTCCCGGCGGTCGCCGTCCTGTACTGGCTGGACACCCATGGCGAGCTCGAATCCCTCACCGACGCCGACCTGCGGCGCGGCGGCGCGGGCGACGACGCCTGACCCGGAGCTACCCCGCCTGGGCCCTGTTCAGGGCGGCGTCGAGGGTGATCGCCGCGTCGATCAGGGCCAGATGGGTGAAGGCCTGCGGGAAGTTCCCCAACTGCCGTCCCGTCGGGTCGATCTCCTCCGAGTACAGGCCCAGGTGGTTGGCGTACCCGAGCATCTTCTCCAGCACCAGCCGCGCCCGGTTGACACGTCCCGCGCGGGCCAGCGCGTCGACGTACAGGAACGTGCACAGCGAGAACGTGCCCTCGGATCCACGGAGTCCGTCGGGGGAGGCCTCCGGGTTGTACCGGTAGACGAGGCTGTCGCTGACCAGTTCGTCCTCCATCGCGTCCAGGGTCGCGGTCCACATCGGGTCCTCCGGCGTGATGAACCCGACCGTCGGCATGCGCAGCAGTGAGGAGTCGAGGACGTCGCTGCCGTAGTGCTGGACGAAGGCCGAGCGGCCGTCGTTCCAGCCCTCCGTCCAGACCTGGTCGTAGATCTCGTCCCGGGTGGCGCTCCAGCGGGGCACCGCGGCGGGTCGGCCGTTCTCGTGGGCGAGGCGCAGCGCGCGGTCGAACGCGACCCAGGACATCACACGTCCGTAGGTGAAGTTCTCGCGGCCGCCGCGCGTCTCCCACAGGCCCTCCTCGGCCTGGTCCCAGTTGTCGGTGAGCCAGTCGAGGATGGTGAGCAGGGACTTCCAGCCTCGGTGCCCCACAGTGAGGCCGTGCTGGTGCGCGAAGGAGATGCTGTCCAGCGCCTCCCCGTAGATGTCCAGTTGCAGCTGCGTCGCGGCGCCGTTGCCGATACGCACCGGTGCGGAGCCCTCGTAGCCCTCCCAGTGCTCCAGGATCTCCTCGTCGAGATCGGTGGAGCCGTCGACCCGGTACATGATGTTCAGCGGTCCGGACTCGCTGTCGCCGCCGGCCCTGTCCTTGGCCCGGTCGGCCAGCCAGTTGATGAACGCCTTCGCCTCGTCGGTGAACCCCATCTTCAGCAGGGCGTAGACCGAGAAGGCGGCGTCGCGGATCCAGGTGAACCGGTAGTCCCAGTTGCGTTCGCCGCCGAGCTGTTCCGGCAGCCCCGCCGTCGGAGCGGCCACCAGGCCGCCGCTCGGCGCGTAGGTCATGAGTTTGAGCGTGATGGCCGACCGCTCCAGCATCTCCCGCCAGCGGCCGGTGTACGTCGACCGGCCGAGCCAGGACCGCCAGTGGCGGATCGTCTCCTCGAAGAGCTCCTGGAACTCGGCCGGCCGGATCTCCCGGGGCGGCCCGTCGGCGGACGACTCCAGCACGAACCCGCGCTCGTGGCCCGCCCGCAGGGTCAGGGAGTAGTGCAGGTCGATGTCGCCGCTGAACGGCTTGGCCAGCCGCTCGTCGTCCGGCTCACGGACCGGGTGCACCGTCAGTTCCAGTCCGTCGGACTCGAAGACGGCTCCGCGCTCGGTGATGTGCAGCTTGTGGGGCTTGCGGCCGTAGTCGAAGCGCGGAGCGATGTGGACGTCGAAGGTCATGGTGCCGCGCACGCAGCGCACCATGCGGACCAGGCGGTGCCGCGAGGTCGCCGTCGTCCCGGTCACCGGCATGAAGTCCACGATCTCGCCGGCCCCCGCCTCGGTCATGAACCGGGTGACCAGGACGGCGGTGTCGGGCAGGTACAGCTGCTTCGTCGCGTACGTGGCGTGGGACGGTCGGATGGTGCAGTGCCCGCCCTGGTTCTTGTCGAGCAGGGCGCCGAACACGCTGGGTGAGTCGATGCGTGGGCAGCAGAACCAGTCGATGGTTCCGTCGGTGGTGACGAGTGCCGCGGTCTGCAGGTCCCCGATCAGGCCGTGGTTCTCGATCATCGGGTAGTCATCCATCGCGGCGCCCCTTCCCGAATGCCTGTACCTGGGATGGCCGGCCACACCCGTTCAGACTAAGTCGGCGCACAGGCTCCGGCCCGTCGAGCCGGCCCCCGCCCGCGCACCGGCGCCGCGTGACCTGGTCCGCCGCATGGGCCTGAACGTGCTGGACCAGGCCCTGACGGCGGCACGCGCCGCCACGCCCACCGACACCGGCATCGCCGTGCCCGACGACGGCGGCCCGGTGACGGCGGTCCGCGCCGAGCGCGGCGGAGCGATCCAGGCGTTCCACGTCTCCGGGCTGCGCGCGGTGGCCCTGCGCCACGACTGCGTCCTCGTGGTGACCCACAGGATCGGGGACTTCGTACCCCCGGGAACCGTCCTCGTGGAGGTGCGCGGCGACACCCCGGGGCTCGACCCGCGGCTCCTGCTCGGCATGATCGCGACCGGCGCCGAGCGGACCACCGACCAGGACCCCGCCTTCGCCCTGCGCGTCCTCGTCGACATCGCCGTCCGCGCGCTCTCCCCGGCGGTGAACGACCCGACGACGGCCGTACAACTCCTCGACCACATCGAGGCGTTCCTGCACACGATCGCGCGCGTCGAACTCTCCGACCGCCATGTGCTGGCCGACGACCGCGGCAGACCCCTGCTGGTCGTGCCGGGCCGCACCTGGAGGACTCCCTCGAACTCGCCGGCACCGAGATCCGCGAGTACGGCGCCGGTTCCCTGCAGATCTGCCGACGCCTGCGCGCCGTCCTGAACGACCTGTCGACCACCGTGTCCGCCGAACGCGCCCCCGCGGTACGCAAGGAACTCTCCCTCCTGGACGCGCCGTCCAGCAGGGGTTCCACGATCCGGCCCACCGCGCCCTGGCCCGCACCGCCGACCGCCAGGGCATCGGCGGCGGCCGCCGCCCGGAGGCGGCCGAGACGGCGGATTGAGCCGACAGCCGTCTTGACCCCGCCGTACCGGCTGCCCTGGTCGGCGGGGTGGCCGGCGGGCCGTGCTGAGGTCGGTCGTGGTGGTGGAGCCGTCCGTGTCGCCGCTGGTCAGTCGAAGGACAGGCCGCCCGTGCGGGTGCGCTTGAGTTCGAAGAAGTCCGGGTTGTCGGCCAGGACGCGGAAGCTGTCGAAGAGCTCGGCCGCCTTCGCCCCGCGCGGAATGGCTCGCAGTACGGGGCCGAACCACACCGTTCCGTCGACATGCAGGGTGGGTGTGCCCACATAGGCGCCGGATTCGGGCTCGGCGCCCGCCTCGTGGCTCCGGCGTACGGCCTCGTCGTACGCCGGGTCGTGCGCGGCGGCGGCCAGGTCGGCCGGGAGGCCGAGTTCGGCGAGGGATTCGGCGACGACCACGTCGAAGTCCTTGATGCCGCGGTCGTGGACGCGGGTGCCGTAGGCCGTGTACAGGTCGCGCAGCACCTGCTCGCCGTGCCGTTCGGCGGCGGCCACCGCCACCCGTACCGGGCCGATCGAGCGGTCCACCAAGTCCCGGTACCAGTCGGGGAGTTCGGCGCCCAGGTTGTGCAGGTACAGGCTCATCACACGGAAGCGGAGGTCGAGCGGGCGCTCGCGCTCGACCTCCAGCATCCAGCGGGAGGCGATCCAGGCGAAGGGGCAGGCGGGGTCGAAGTAGAAGTCGACGGTGGTCCTGGCCTCGGAAGGCGCGGGCGTGGGCGGGTGCGTCATGGCGGTGACGCTAGTGCGCCAGTGGTGCACAGTCCCGGCCCAATCACTCAGCGTTTCAGTGACCCAATTTTTGGGCGGAGTGGCCTGTGACTTCCCCCACCAGCCCTTGCCGCGGCCACAGAGGTCTACCTAAGTTCGGTCACATGTCCTCGCAAGGCCCCACCCTCCCGAACGAGCCGGTCGGCTTCAGCATCGACCTCGGCGAGCACGAGGTGCTCCGCCGGGCCCACGTGCTGGACGCCATCGGCCCGGACTGGGATCCGGTGGCGGTGCTCCAGGGCGAGGAAGCCGCGTACGACCTGCTGTACTCCGGCCTCAGCGAGGAGCAGCAGCGCGTGTACGACGACCTGGTCGCGGCCGGTGTCCTCCCGAGGCGAGGGGACGGCCATGCTTCCCCTTGATCCGCAGGCGGACCTCGGGCGCCGCGCCTGGGTGAGCTGCCCGAACTGCGACGACAGCCGCGGATGCGTCCCGTGCGCCGAGGAGCGCACCTGCTCCGAACACTGGCGCTACCTGCTGACCAACACCGGCAGCCTGCTCCACCTGCAGTGCCCGTCGTGCACCCACATCTGGGAACACGAGACCGGCTTCGGCGCCACACGCTCCCGCTTCGAGCGCATCGTCAGCGGCCTGCGCCGCAAGTAGCTCGTCAGTCGACCGGCCAGGTGTGCGCCGGGGCGTTGAGGTGCATGTAGTCGATGTACAGCTGCGTCATCCGCCGCAGGGCCTCGTGACGGCCGGAGTGGGTGGTGGCGTCGATGCCGTGGAACGTCTCCTTCTGCCACAGCGCCCCGTTGCGTGCGACGACGCAGCGCTGCTCGATGATGCCGAGCAGCGGTTCCCGCCACGCCGCGTCCATCCCGGAGTGCTCCAGGCCCCGGTGGGCCAGCGGCAGCAGACGGCGCAGGACGAGTTCCGGTACGGGCACCTCGCCCATCCCGGGCCAGTACAGCCGTGCCTCGATGCCGTTCCGGGCCGCCGTGTGCAGGTTGTCCTCGGCGGCCGCGAAGGACATCCGTGACCACACCGGCCGGTCCTCCTCCACCAGGGCGCGGGTCAGCCCGTAGTAGAACGCGCCGTTGGCCAGGGTGTCGGCGACCGTCGGGCCGGCCGGCAGCACCCGGTTCTCCACCCGCAGGTGCGGCTTGTCGTGGGAGGTGGCGTAGACCGGGCGGTTCCAGCGGTAGATCGTGCCGTTGTGCAGCGTGAGCTCGCCCAGCTCGGGGATGTCGCCGCGATCCAGCGTCTCCCCGGGGTTCTGCTCGTCGCACAGGGGCAGCAGCGCCGGGAAGTAGCGCAGGTTCTCCTCGAAGAGGTCGAAGACGCTGTTGATCCACCGCTCGCCGAACCACACCCGGGGCCGTACCCCCTGTACCTTGATCTCCTGCGGACGGGTGTCGGTGGCCTGCTCGAACAGCGGGATACGGGTCTCGTGCCACAGCTCCTTGCCGAACAGGAACGGGGAATTGGCCGCCAGCGCGATCTGGACCCCGGCGATGGCCTGTGCCGCGTTCCAGTAGTCGGCGAACTCCTCGGGCGAGACCTGGAGGTGGAACTGGGTGCTGGTGCAGGCGGCCTCGGGCGTGATCGTGTCGGCATAGGTGCGCAGCCGGTCGACGCCGTCCACCTCGATGTGCAGGTCCTCGCCGCGTGCCGCGAACACCTGCTCGTTGATCAGCTTGTAGCGGGGGTTCTCCGACAGCGCCGCCTCGCCGACGTCGTCCTCCTGGAGGGTGGGCAGGATGCCGATCATGATCAGACGGGCGCCGACGGACCGGGCGCGCTGCTCCGCGTGATTGAGCGCCGCGCGGATCTCCGACTCCCAGGCGTCGGGGCCGCCCGCCGTCAGACGGCGCGGCGGCACATTGATCTCCACGTTGAACCGGCCCAGCTCGGTGGACCAGGCGGGGTCCGCGATGGCCTCCAGCACGTCGCTGTTGCGCATCGCCGGTTCCGCCTGGTCGTCGACCAGGTTCAGCTCGATCTCCAGCCCCACCTGGGGCCGCTCGGACTCGAACCGTGCGTCGCGCAGCATCTGCGCGAACGCGTCGAGACACTCCTGCATCTTGATCCGGTACCGGCGACGGTCCTCACGGGTGAAGACCTGTGCCGGGACGTCCCGTCCCATCGGCCCTCCCGGGTTCCCCCTCGCACACCTCTCCCTCCCAGCGTCGCACCGCAGGGCGCACCTGACCATGCGGATCGGGTCCGGCCCGGCCGAGCGCGGTCCGGGGCCGGGGGATCAGGAGTTGCGGGGCCGGGAGTTGCGTCCCGGGATCAGCCGCCCTCGCCACGCACGCGCGCGCCCCGGCGGGACCGCAGAACCTCCGCGAGGATGGGGATCAGCGAGACGACGACGATCAGCGCGACCAGCGGCAGCAGGTAGCGGTCGACGTTCGGGACGGAGGAGCCCAGCGCGTATCCGGCGAGGGTGAGGCCGACGCTCCACACCAGGCCGCCGATGACCTGCCACAGCGTGAACGTGCGCGCCGGTACGCCCAGGGCCCCGGCCATCGGGTTCAGTACCGTCCGCACCACCGGGACGAACCGGGCCAGTACGACCGCCTTGGCGTGCCCGTAGCGCTCCAGCAGTTCCTCGGCCCGCTCGGCTCCCTCGCGCAGCCGCTGCGAACGACTTCTGGCCAGGAGCGCCCCGCCCGCCCGGCGCCCGATCAGATAGCCGCACTGCGCGCCGACCAGGGCGCCGAAGGCCGCCGCGATCAGCAGCGGTCCCAGGGAGAGTTTCACCGCCCGGTCCGCCGTACCCGTGCACAGGAGGCCCGCCGTGAACAGCAGCGAGTCCCCGGGCAGGAAGAAACCGATCAGCAGTCCTGTCTCGGCGAACATCACCACGCCGACACCCAGCACGCCGAAGGCGGCGAGCAGTGAGCGGGCGTCGAGGACGTTGACGGCGAGCTGGGATGCGAGGTGCATCGATGTGGCCATGGCCCGAGCTCTTTCCTGAAGGCGATCTGTGGGCGAGGTACGAGCGACTACAGGCGGGTAGACGGTCTACCGAACTGTAGACGATGGGCGGGACGGGTTTCGTAACGCGTGCCATTCATCGGTCGTCCGGTCGATGCCAGGTACCGCCGGACGCGGCAATCTCACAGCATGACTGACACCCCCCACCACAACGCCGCGGAACCGGAGCGCGGCCCCCGGCCGTCCGACGTACCGGCCGGCGCCACCCGCAGGTCCGTGATCGCCACCCTGGGCGGCGTGACCCTCGGCGCGGCCGCCCTCGGACTCACCCCGACAGCACAGGCACAGGCCGAGGCGAAGGGCCAGGTCCGGACCCCGGCCCAGGCCCGGCCCGGGGCCGCGCCCGCGGCCGCCTGCGTCCTCACGCCCGAGCAGACCGAGGGCCCCTACTACCTGGACCTGGAGAGGGTCCGCAAGAACATCACCGAGGGCAAGGCAGGCGTACCGCTCACCCTGCGCGTCACGGTGACGGACGTGACGACCTGCTCCCCGCTGCCCGGCGCGGCGGTCGACATCTGGCACTGCGACGCCGTCGGGGTCTACTCCGGATACGTCGCCGGCGGTTCCACCCCGGACACGACCTTCCTGCGCGGTGTCCAGCTGACCGACTCCACCGGCGTCGCGGAGTTCACCACCGTCTACCCCGGCTGGTACGTCGGCCGCGCCCTCCACATCCACGTCAAGGCGCACGTCGGCGGCACCGTGTCCAACGGCACCTACCACGGCGGCCATGTCTCCCACACGGGACAGCTCTACTTCCCGGAGACGTACAACACCAGGGTCGCGGCCCTGACGCCGTACCGGAACAACACGGCCACCCGCACGCTCAACGCGAGGGACGGCATCTACCGCAACGGCGGCTCCTCGACGCTGCTGACCATCACCCAGCTGGGCAGCGACCTCGGCAAGGGGGTGACCGGCACCGTCGTCCTCGGCATCGATCCCGCCGCGACACCCTGACCCCCACCCGAGCGGCCGCGGGCCGGCCCGCCGGGCCGGCCCGCCCGTGTGACGTGCCGCGTGCCGAGCCGGTACGGCGGCACGGAACCGGTGAGGGTTTCGTCCCGGGAGCGAGCGGCCAGGAATCGTGGATGAGTCGGACTCCAGCGTGCGCGTTGTGCGGCACGGCGCTGACCGTGAGACCGCACGGCGGTCGGCCGGCTCGTTACTGCTCCAACGCCTGCCGGCAACGGGCCCTCAGACAGCGGCTGGCGCGCGAGGAACGGGGCCGCACGACGACCGCGGCCGACTCCGCGGCGTCGACTCCCGCGCCCCCCGACGCGCAAGCCCCCGCGCTGCCACGGGCACTCGACTCCTTCGTGGGCCGACGGCAGGAGCTGTCGGCCCTGCGCGCCCTGGTCCGGACGTCGCGCCTGGTCACCCTGACCGGCGCCGGCGGCGTCGGCAAGACGCGGCTCGCGCTGGAGCTGGCCCGGGGCCGGCCCGCCCGCACCGCACGGGTCGACCTGGTCGAACTCGACTCGCTGCACGACGGCGCCCTGCCGGCGCAGTCCGTGGCGGCCGCGCTGGCCGTGGGGGAGCGGGCGGGCCGCTCCGCCGCCGACATGCTCGTCCACGCGATCGGCGACACCGCACGGCTGCTGGTCCTGGACAACTGCGAGCATCTGGCCGAGCCGTGCGCCCGGCTCGCGGCGACCCTGCTGAGCCACTGCCCCCGGCTGCGGATCCTGGCCACCAGCCGGGAGGCGCTGCGGGTACCCGGAGAGACCGTCTTCCGCGTCGGCGAGCTGTCCCTGCCACCGGCCGACGCGGACGAGGACCCCACGGCCCTCCTGCGGTCGGACGCCGTCCGGCTGTTCGTCGAACGCGCCGCGAGCCGCGCCCCCGGATTCACGCTCGACCGGGACAACGCCCGCACCGTCGCCGAGATCTGCCGCCGCCTGGACGGGCTGACGCTCGCCATCGAACTCGCCGCACGACGCGTCGGCACCCTTCCGCTCGGGGACATCCTCGCGGGACTGGACGACCAGCTGTCCCAGCTGTCACTGCTCACCGACGGGAGCAGGACCGGGCCCCGGCGGCACAGCGAGCTGGCCGCCGCGATCGACTGGAGCCATCGGTTGCTGGAGCCGCCGGAGCAGGCCGTCTTCCGGCGGCTCGCGGTCCTCGTCGGCGGATTCGACACGGCCGCCGCGCGGACGGTCTGCGCGGGCGGCGGCATCGAGCCGCGGCACGTCCTGCGCATCCTGTGCGCCCTGGAGGCCAAGTCACTGATCGCGCGCCTGCCCGGAGACGTACAGCCCAGCCGGTTCCGGCAGTTGGCCGCCATCCGCGCCTACGCCATGGACCGGCTGCTCGCGTCCGGCGAGCTGCGCACCACCCGGCGACGGGCCCTCGACTGGCTGAACGGGCTGGCGGACGGGGCCGGGGACGAGGTGTTCGCCGACCAGGCCCGCAGCACGCTCACGGCCGAACGGGACAATCTCGCGGCGGTCCTGGCCGCCGCGAGCGGCCACGAGGACGCCGCGCAGCCGCGGCTGGCCCTGGAACTGGCCCGTGTGCACTACCAGCAGGAGCAGCCGTCGGCGGCCCGTCCGCTGCTGGCCGGACTGCTCCAGGAGCCCGGTGGCCCGGGAGGGGCGCTCGGCGGCGCGGTGGCGGCGCTCGCCGCGCGCGTGGCCTGCCAGCAGGCCGACCCGGTCCGGGCGCTGCGCATGGGCGAGCGGGCGGTGGAGGTGGAGCGGGCACGCGCCCGCCCCGCCGGGCTGGCCAACGCGCTGGACGCGCGGGCCGCGGCACGGCTGTGCCGCGGTGAATTCACCGCGGCCGTGGCGGACTTACGCGCCTGCCTGGACGTCGTCGAGGCGCTCGGCACACCGCACGACACCGCCTGGTGCACCCAGCACCTGGCCTGGGCACTGCTCCAGGCGGGCGAGGCGGCCGAGGCCGACGTCCTCATGGCGCGCTGTCTGCCGGTGCTCCGCGCGCACGCCCCCTGGCCCCGGCTCGCGGCCGCCCTGCACACGGCGGGCGCCGTGCGGCTGGCCCTGGGCCGACTGGACAGTGCCGAGACGCTGTTCGGCGAGGTGCTGCGCATCGTCCCCGAGGCAAGTTTCCATGCCCTGTACCCCGTTGAGGGCCTCGCCCTGGTGGCCGCCGAGAGCGGCGATCCGCAGCGGGCCGTACGACTCTACGAGGCCAGTGCGCAGGCACGGCGCCGCCTGGACACCGAGCCCGAGGATCCCTGGCGGCGCCGGGTGGAACAGGCGGCGGCCCGCGCCAGGACGCGGCTGTCGGCGGCCGAGTGGGACGCGGCCGTCAGCGGCGGCCGCCGGCTGCGCGCGGACCGCCTGGTCGCCTACGCCCTGCGGACCGGAAACGGCGGCCACGGCACGACGAGGAGCGCCGTCACGGCCGTCGACGACCCCTCGCCGCTGACCGCACGGGAGTTCATGGTGGCCGAACTCGTCGCCCAGGGCCTGACCAACCGGCACATCGCGGAGCGGCTCGGCCTGTCGCCCCACACGGTCGCCACCCATCTGAACAAGGTCCGCGACAAACTGGGCCTGCGCTCCCGCACGCAGATCGCGCTGTGGGTGGCCGGACGGACCGGTTCCCCGAGCGCGCGCGGGCGGGCTTGACCCGGTGCCCCGTACCCGGTGCCGGTGCCCGGTGCGGTGGAACCGGAGGCCGGGCGTCCACGTCTTGCGTGTACGACGGCCCGTGGTGTCGGGCGAGACGCGAGGGGTGACCTGATGGTCAACGAGCTCATGGGTGTCGTGGTCTGCTCAGGCGCGGGGATCCTGCTGCTCGGATGCGCCGCACGGGACGCGGTGGTGGTCCGGCGGCTGCGCCGCAACGGCATCCGCACCCGGGGCGTCGTGGTCGACAATGTGCGGGTCACCGACAGCGACGGGCCGGGCTGGGCGCCGGTCATCGCCTTCCACGACCACCTCGGTCATCGCGTGGAGTTCACCACGAAGGCACGGGGGACCGGCCTGGGCCTGCATACCGGACGGGAGGTGCCCGTCGTGTATCTGGGGCAGAACCCGCAGACGGCGCGCGTGGCGATGTGGCGGCATCTCGTGGGCCCGACGGTGGGCATGCTGTTCGGCGCGACGCTCTTCCTGGGCTGCGGCGTACTGATCGCCGCGATGGGCTGAGGGCGCGTTCAGGGACGATTCGACTGCTCGCGGCGACGGGTCGCAGCGAGCGAGCCCAGCAGGGCGAGGGCCTGGGCGCCGGGGCTTCCCGGTTCCGCGTGGTACATGACCAGTTGCTGGCCGGGCGCGCCGCGCACGTCGAAGCTCTCGTACGCCAACGACAGCGCGCCGACGTCGGGATGGACCAATTCCTTCGTGCTGAAGGTCTTGCCCTGCACGGCGTGCGCGTGCCGGAGGGCGGCGAACTCCTCGCTCGCCCCGCTCAGGGTGCCCCACGACCGCGTGCAGACGGGGAATGGTCGGGGGCGAGTCCGGTGGCCTGGCGGAGCTCCGCGACCCTAGCCTCGGCCGCGCGGTCCCAGTGGCGGAAGAAGCCCCGCGCGGCCGGGTCCGGGAAGGTCATGCGCCCCAGGTTGTCGGCTCGTCGGAACGGCGAGAAAAAGGCATCGGCCAGGGCATTGACCGTGAGCCAGGAGTCCGACGGAAGCATGCGGGTCACTGTCGTCTCGCCCGGCGTGACCGACTCAGAACTCGTCGACCACCTCGCCGATCCCGAGGCCCGCGCCATCATGCGGACCTATCGCGCCGTCTCCCTGCCGGCCGACGCCATCGCGTACGCCGTCGCCCAGCCGCCGGAGGTCGACGTCAACGAGATCGTTGTACGCCCGGCCGCCAGCGCGCGCAGTGACGAGTTCTCGCCGATGAGCCCGGCGGGTGTGCGTCTCGGTTCCCGCACACCGTCCGGACCGGTCCCGAAAGGGGCGTAGACGGGGCCCCGGGAGCAACTACACTGCCGCGAAGTCGCGAGGCGACACAGCAACTGGCCGGAAACGAACGAAACGGTGGGACAGGTCATGGCAACGGGGGGATGGGGTCCCGGACCCGGCGCGGGGCAACCGGGCGGCAGCCCTTACGGTCCGGACAACGGCGGCAACCCCTACGGTCCGCCCGCCCCGAACCTGTACCCGAACCAGAATCCTTACGCGCATCAGAACCCGTACCCGACCCCCTACCCGCATCAGAACCCGTACCCGAACGCGAACCCTTACCCATACGGCCCGCAGCCCGGCGCACCCGTTCCGGTCGCGCGTCGGCGCAGCTGCCTGTGGTACGTCTCGCCGGTCTTCCTCGTGGTCGCCATCCTCCGGTCCGCACACCGCGTGGCCACCAAGCTCTTCGTGTACGAGAGCGGGGACCGGATAGTGGACCGCGCCGTGGACCGTGTCCAGGTGGTCCGCACGGTGCTCGGTGTGCTGGCCACCCTCGCGCTGATCCTGGTCTACGACGTGGAGAAGGACCGTTGGGGGAACGCGGCGGAGGACGGTCTCGGCAACGCGCTGGCCACGCCGCTCATCCTGATCGTCGCCGGGCCGCTGGTCATCCTGGGATTCATCCTCTACGCGCCCCCGCATCTGCGCCCGCACCTGCGGTCCCGGCTGAGCGTCCCGCTCAAGGCGGTCGGCTGGTACGTGCTGACCCTGGTCGGCCTGGCCGTGACCCTTTACGCAGTCAGCGTCTTCATCAAACAGGAGGACCGGCCGCACTGGCAGCAGGTCGCGCTCGCCGTCATCGCGATGGTCGCCATCTTCTGGGGGCTGCCCTTCCTCTTCCTGGCGTCGCTGTACTCCGCGCGCAGCGCCTTCAACACCGCGCATGTCCACCCGATGCTGCCGCCCGTGGTCACCGGCGTCCTGGTGTGGGTGCTCGCCCTCTTCAACCTGATCGGCGACGGCCTGCCGGCGGGCCCGCCGGTGGCCCAGTTCTGCTCGCTGTTCGGCGGGCCGCTGTCGGTGACCGCGGTCTCGGCGTGGGAGATGCGGCGCCTGCGCACCCGCTTCGGCGTCACCGTCCGGGGCTGAGGCCTCATGCCGACGCGGGGCCGACGGCGGTCGGCCCCGCGCTCCGGTGACGTGGTTCAGTCGTCGTCGTCCGCGACGGGCGCGGCGTCCGCGCCGGGGACCTGACCGGGCAGCAGCACCTTCTTGTCACCGGGGTAGGGCCTGGTGAAGTTGTTCGAGGAGTACCAGATGTCCCGGTTCTCCTGCGCCATGTTCACCATGTCCTCCCGGGTGAAGTCCTGCTCGGCCGACCACTCGGCCCAGGCCCTCGCCATCGCGCCGGTGGCCTGCGCGGGCTGCGGGTTCGTGGTGGTCAGCGGGATCTCGTTGGGCAGGTGGGTGTACGGCGCGTACGCGGGCCGGTCGGTGAACGCGTCGTACATCGGCTCGGCCGTCATGTCCTGCTGGTTCATCGGCGGCAGACCGAGGATCTGCTCGATGGTCCGCATGACGTTCAGCTGGCTGTAGTACGTGTGCACCACCTTGCCCCGTGCCGCGTACGGGCTGATCACGAGCGTCGGGTTGCGATGCCCGTCGACATGGTCGACGCCGTTCTGCGAGTCGTCCTCCAGGACGAAGATCGCGGTGCTCTTCCAGTCCTTGCTGTGGGAGACGGTGTCGACGACGCGGCCGAGCGCCAGGTCGTTGTCGGCGACCTGCGCGGACGGTGTGATGGCGCCGGGCGCGGTGCCCGAGGTGTGGTCGTCCATCAGCCACATCATGTTGAGCGCGGGCAGGTTGCCGTCCTTCTCGTACCGGTCGAACACCGGCTTGAACAGGTCGGCCCGGTACTGGTCGGGGATGTTCAGGTCGAAGTTCGGGAAGTTCGGCTGCGTGATCTTCGCCAGGGACGGGATGTCCGTCTTCGGCTGGTAGGCGCCCACCGGGTAGTTGAGCGGGCCGTCGGCCCTGCCCTCCATGACTTGGGCGTCGTGGTACCACTTGGGCCAGCTGCCGGCGGGCGTGCCCTTGTCGCTCGCGTCGACGTAACGGTCGATCTGCTCGCCCCAGTTGGTGACGGACTTGCCGTGGGCGAGCGCGTTGTCCCAGATCCAGCCGGACTTCACGTCGCTCAGCGGGTCGCCTGGTACGAGCGCGTGTAGTTGCCGTACATCTGCTGCAGGTAGTTGTTGACGAACGCCTGGTTCAGCCAGTGGTGGCCCTCGGCGGAGTTGGTGCCGTCCGAGTACAGGTTGTCGATCAGCGGGTACGCGTCCGCCAGCGCATGGGTGTTGGGGGTGATGTGCTTGCCGAACTGGGTCAGGCTCGGATCGCCGTTGCCGCGCGGGTCGTCGCCGAGCACCTGGTCGTAGGTGCGGTTCTCCTTGACGATCAGGAACACGTGCTTGATCTTCGACGGGTCGCCGACGTGCAGCGGGACGGCGACCGGCGCGGCCTTGCCGCTGCCCGCCCGGTTGCGCCGGCGCAGCCCGTTCCACTGGTTGTTCCTGAAGACCTGCTCGGTGTACTTCCGCATCTGCGGCGCGGTCGGCGGGGCGACGCGGAACGGGTCGCGAGGGCAAGGCTTTACGGCATTATGGACCGAGCCGGAAATGCGTTTGGGAATGCGGTCCGGTGTGTCAACAACTCCCCAAGAAAAAGGGGATCTTCACAAACGCCCGGCTCACTCCCAGCTGGACGGGCCGGCCTCGCACGTGCCCTTGGCGTTCACCACGTAAATGATGTCCCGGCTTCCCACGCTGCCCGGCTCGGTGGGGGTGGGGGTGATGACGGGACACGTCGACCGCACTCCGTGGACGACGACGCGGTACGTCACCGGCCAGTCCCGCTTCTCCCGCCAGCCGACGTACATGCCGCCGCCGTCCGGCGACGAGGGGGTGTCGTTGCCCTCCACCAGCATCCCCTCCTTGCCGCACACCGGGCAGTCGAGCACACGGGCGTCCCAGGTCGAGTGGTTGACCAATCTGACCGCCAGGCCCTCGTCGGTGTTGTCCGACGTGCCGCAGCCGGTCAGCGACAGTCCGGCCACCGCGGCGAGGAGCACCAGGCTCCGGCGCGCCCGGCTTCCGCGGGGGCCGATGGAGGACGGGGTCCGGCCGGTGCGTGGCGTGAATCTCAAGTGCTGCTCTCTGGTGCGGTGGTGCGTCATGGCGAAGCCCCGCAGGTCACGGTCTGTGTGTCCGGCGAGGCCCGCACCCATTCTCGCATTGGCATGGACCTGGCGGTGACGGCTCGCTAAGCTCTGCCCCGCCACGAGTGAGAGCGCTCTCGGGAATCGGCTGTTCCACCCCCACCCCTGGAACGACGAAGGGCAACTCCGATGAGACGCAAGAGACTTACGCATGCCGTCCTGGCCGCACTCCTCACGCTCGGCGGCCTGAGCACGGCAGGCGCCTTCCCCGCCTCGGCGAGCGTGTCCGCGGCGGACACCCCGCGTACGGCCTCCCCCAAGGCCGCCTCCGACGGCCTCCTGTCCGCCATGCAGAGGGACTTCGGCCTGTCGCGAGCCCAGGCCGAGACCCGGCTCGCGGCCGAGCGGGCCGCCACGGCACTCGCTCCGAAGGCGCGCCGCACGGCCGGGTCCGCCTATGCGGGCTCCTGGTTCGACCGCGCAGGCGGTCGCCTGACGGTGGCCGTCACACCGGACGCGTCGGCCGCCACACGCCGGGCACTGCGCGCCGCCGGGGCCGGACTCCGCACGGTCCAGCACAGCGCACGGCAGTTGGACGCGGCCAAGACACGCCTCGACCGGCTGACCGCCCCCTCGGGGGTGAGCGGCTGGCACGTCGATCCCGTGGCCAACACGGTCGTCGTCGACATCGTGCGCGACAAACGCTCTGACAACGATGTCCGCACCTTCGTGTCCCGGGCCCGCCGCACCGGTCCTGTCACCGTCAGGACCGTCTCCGCGGCCCCGCGCACCTTCGCCGCGGGCACGGTCGGCGGCGACCCCTACTACACGGGCAACGTCCGCTGCTCCATCGGGTTCTCGGTGTACGGCGGGTTCGTCACCGCCGGGCACTGCGGCCGGCCGTACGCCGCCGTCTACGGCTGGGACGGCTCCTACGTCGGCAACTTCCAGGGCTCCTCGTTCCCGGGCGACGACTACGCCTGGGTGAGCGTGGGCAGCGGCTGGTGGACCGTCCCGGTGGTGCTCGGCTGGGGCACGATCCCCGACCAGCTCGTGCGCGGCTCGGCCGTGGCACCCGTCGGCTCGTCCATCTGCCGGTCGGGATCGACCTCGCACTGGCACTGCGGCACGGTGCTCGCCACCGACGAGACCGTCAACTACAGCCAGGGCACGGTGTATCAGCTGACGAAGACCAGCGTGTGCGCCGAACCCGGCGACTCCGGTGGCTCGTTCATCAGCGGTGACCAGGCCCAGGGCGTCACCTCGGGCGGCTGGGGCAACTGCTCCGGCGGCGGCGAGACCTGGTTCCAGCCGATCAACGAAATCCTGAACCGCTACGGACTGACCCTGCACACGTACTGACCGCACGCGGTCGCACCGTGGGGTTCCGAGCACCACGGCGGAACCCCACCGGGCCGGCACGCCGCGCAGACCATGGAGCAGACAGCATGCCGAGTCTCTCGTCCTCCCGTCCCTCCGCGCCGTCCCGGTCCGAGCAGACCTGGCGGTACTTCGTGGCCGCCGTCGCGGTGGCGACGCTGGTCGTCACCACCCTGCTCACCTCCGGCGCGCCCGCGGCCCGGGCCGCGGAGGTTTGGACCCCCAAACCCGCCCCGATGTCCACCCCCTGGACCAGCCGGGTCTCCGTCGACCACCCCCTGCCCGAATATCCCCGCCCGCAGCTCACCCGGCCCGACTGGGCCAACCTCAACGGCCTGTGGGACTTCGCGGTCACCCCGCGCGACGCCGCGCAGCCCACCACGTACGGCGAGCGGATCCGCGTGCCGTTCGTGCCGGAGTCCGCGCTCTCCGGCATCCAGCGCAGGATCAGCGGCGACGACCGACTCTGGTACCGGCGCACCTTCACCGTGCCCGCCGACTGGGGCAACCGCCGCGTCCAGCTCAACTTCGGCGCCTCCGACTGGGAGACCACGGTCTGGGTCAACGGCCGGCGGGCGGGGGCCGTGCACCGTGGCGGCTACGACGCCTTCTCGTACGACATCACGTCCCTGTTGAACGGCGGCACCAACACCGTCGTCGTCTCGGCGTACGACCCGACGGAGGCCGGCGGCCAGGCCATCGGCAAACAGCGCGTCCAGGACGTCACCCCGCACCCCGGGCACAGCATCGTCTACACCGCCTCGTCGGGCATCTGGCAGACCGTCTGGCTGGAGCCCACCGCCCCCGCCCACATCACCCGGCTCGACCTGGTCCCGCATCTGGAGGACGGCACGCTGCACGTGACGGTGCACGGCGCCGGAGCCGACGGCGCGGCCGTCAAGGTCACCGTCTCCGGCGGCGGCACCCCCGTCGGCAGCGCCACGGGTACGGTCGGTACCGAGTTCTCCGTGTCCGTGCCGAACGCCCGCCTCTGGTCGCCCGACGACCCGTTCCTCTACGACGTCACGGCCCAGCTCACCGGGACCCCGGGAGCCGACCGGGTCGGCAGCTACGCCGGCCTGCGGTCCATCGCGGTCAAGGACGTGGACGGCGTGCGCCGCCCGGTCCTCAACGGACGCTTCGTCTTCCAGACGGGCACCCTGGACCAGGGCTTCTGGCCCGACGGCATCTACACCGCCCCCACCGACGAGGCGCTCCGGTTCGACCTGCAAAAGCACAAGGACCTCGGCTTCAACATGGTCCGCAAACACATCAAGGTGGAGCCGCAGCGCTGGTTCTACTGGGCGGACCGGCTCGGACTGCTGGTGTGGCAGGACATGCCGTCCATGGACAGCGCCAAGACCCCGGACGGCGCGTCCCGCACCCAGTGGGAGAGCGAGTACCGGGCCGTCATCGACCAGCACCGCAGCTCGCCCGCGCTGATCCAGTGGGTCGACCAGAACGAGGGCTGGGGCCAGTACGACCAGGCCCGCATCGCCGACCTGGTCAAGGCGTACGACCCCTCCCGCCTCGTCGACAACATGAGCGGCGTCAACTGCTGTGCCGCCCAGGACGGCGGCAACGGCGACGTCATCGACAACCACAACTACGTCGGCCCCGGCAACACGCCGACGGAACCGGTGCGCGCCTCGGTGCTCGGCGAGTACGGCGGCCTCGGCTACCGCGTGCCCGGACACGAGTGGTACCCGGGCGGCGGCTTCAGCTACGAGGACCAGCCGACCCTGTCCGCCCTCGACGACCGGCTTGTCGGACTGCTGGACGGGATCCGGGAGAACGCGATGCCCGCGGGCGGCCTGTCGGCCTCCGTCTACACACAGATCACCGACGTGGAGAACGAGGCCAACGGGCTGCTGACCTACGACCGTCAGGTGGTCAAGGTCGACGAGCCCCGCGTCCGGGCGGCCAACGAGGCCCTCATCGCCGCCTCCCGCACGCTCGGCCCGCCGGTGCGGCTTCCCGTGGACCAGTACGTGTCCATCCGCGTCACCACACCCGGCTACACCGACCGCTACGTCCGGCACTACGACGGACTCGGCTACACCGAGGTGGTCACCGCCGGCAGCGACGACGTGCTGAAGCAGGACGCCACCTGGAAGGTGAGGCCGGGCCTGGCGAACAAGCTCTGCTATTCGTTCGAGTCGCGCAACTACCCCGGTGAATACCTGCGCCACCGCGACTTCCGGGTCCGACGCGAGGCGGGCGACGACTCCGCGCTGTACGGGGCGGACGCGACCTGGTGTCCGGTCCGCGGCGAGGGAGGCATCAGGCTGGCCGCGTCCGACTTCCCCGGCCAGTACCTGCGGCACATCAACGCCGAACTCTGGCTGGCCCGGTCGGGCGGCACCCACGCCTGGGACAACCCGAACTCCTTCACCGAGGACACCACTTGGGCCATCGAGGCCCCTTGGGCGCAGGCGCCCTGACCGACCGGCAGGCCGGGGCCGCGCCCGGGCCGGCGGTCGTCACACCTCCGTGGCTTTGACGTGCTCGTACCAGTCGCTGCCGCCGTTCGCCGCGATGTGTCCCGTGTCGTGCTTCCACTCGCTCTCCGTGACCCGGAAGCTCGCGCCCGGCATGAGCAGCACCTCGGCCTCCGTGCCCTGGTACTGGTGGAACGGGTCGATGTCGCGGCCGTACTTGCCGGTGAGCGTCAGTTCCAGCAGGACCCGGTGCCGTGACATGCCGTCGACCCGCTGACCCCGCATGAAGGTCATCCCCACGCGCTCCACCCGGCTGGTGCTGTCGAAGGAGGTGGTGAAGATGGAACCCGGCCGGTAGTTGACCGCCGCGTACCGGCCCAGCTGGGACACCGGCCCCTCCCCGCCGAGCTTCCAGTCGCCCCGGTAGACCTTGCCGGTCACGGGAGGCAGCCGGTTCAGCGCCTCCATCGTCATGTCGGCGTGCGCCTTCAGCTCCTCGAAGAGCACGGGCGCGAGTTCGTCGATCCGCGGGTCGATGATCGCCAGCGCCGCCTCCTTGGCCGCCGCGTTCGTCCCCCGGGCCGCCAGGAGCTGCGGCGAGATCACCGGGTCCTGGTCGATCGTGGGCAACTTCTCGTGCGGGTTCCGGACGGCCCAGCGGAGCTGACTCTTGATCTCGGCGAGCGAGAGGGACTCGGCACCGGCGGTGAGCAGACCGCCGGTGCCGTACGGCGCGTACCCCTCGGGCAGGAGCCGGCTGCGCACCGCCGCGTTGATCATCCTGTGCGCGCCGCCCGTGTACGTCATCAGGGCGGTGGCGTGCGCGGGCTTGAACTTCTCCGCGACCTGGGTGGTGGAGGCGTTGTTGTTGTCGGCCTTCCACTTCGTGATGCGCGGGGTGGGCGTGGTGTCGCCCTGCAGGAAGGTGTTGTACTTGGTCTGAGCTTGGCCGGCCGCGCCCACGCCCGGCTCCATGAAGCCGCTCGCCTTGGGGTCCTGGACCCGGGGCCGGGAGGCTTCGGCGAGATACATCAGCTCGTGCGGGAACTGGCCCCGGACGCAGACGTTCTGGCGCAGCTCCTCCTCGGTGAAGGGCGCGATGTCCTGGTACATCAGCGCGGCGCCCTTGTCGGCCCGCATGGCGGACTCCTTGGGCCCCTTGACCCCGGCCGCCCAGGAACCGCGCAGGATCTCGTAGAGCGAGTGGTCCCAGGAGGGCAGCATCCAGCCCATCACGGCCATCCGGTAGTCGAAGACGTCCACCCCGGCCGCGTTGATCCACTGGAAGGTCTTGAGCATGCGGGTCGTGGTGCCCGACATGCCCGCGACGACCGGGAGGCCGCGCGCGGCGCTCGACTTCGCCCAGCTCGACGCCTGGTTGATCTCGTAGTAGGCGCTGCCCTCGATCCAGGGCAGCTTGGCGTCCTTGCCCGGACGGCCCGCGAACACCAGCTCCCGGGCGCTGAGCGGGGCGCCCCGGTCCTCGTAGTCGCGGGGGGTCTTGCGGTGGGCGTCCCGGTCGGCGTCGCTGCGTTTCTGTCGCGGCCCCTGGCTGCTGACCATCTCAAGCGTGTCGCCGAAGAGGGTCTCCGAGTTCGACTGGGCCAGGATGTTGCCCAGCGCGTACGGGTCCTTCGCGTAGTTGTAGCCCTTGCCCTGGGTGCTCGCCGCCGTCTCCAGGAACGTCCGCGACCAGCTGTTGAGGAACGCGGAGTGCTTCTTCACCTCGTCCACGTTCATGCCGAGACCCGACGCCAGCTGCGGCTTGGGGCCGATGATGCCGTTCAGGACCTCCTTGAGCGAGAGCTTGCCCGCGCCGCCGTCCGGCCCGGTCGTGTTGTAGTAGGCGGCGTTGTACAGCGCCGTCATCAACTCCCGCACATTGCCGTCGCGGGCGAAGAACTCCTTGATCTGGTCGGTGGTCATGCCCTCGCCCACCTGGCCGCCGCTCGTCGTGTCGTTCATGAAGAACGACTTGTTGGCCAGAGCCGGGTTCTTGTGCTCCCGTTGGGCGTAGGAGATGAGGAGGCGCTTGAGCCGGGCCACGGTCGCGCGGGCCGCCGCGAGGGCCCGCGGATGGTTGAACGCGTAGCCGCCCAGCCGCTTCTCGAACTCCTCGGCCGCGGCCTGCCAGCCCGTTCGCGCGTAGTACTGGGCGTGGTCGAACGGCGCCTCGCCGTTCCCGTAGCGCTGCACGGCGACCGGTCCGCCGGTCCGGGCCGGCGCGGCCACCCGCTGCACGGGTGAGTCGGTGACCGGCACGGGACCGGACAGGACGCGGCGGGCGTTCTCCTCCGCGGCGCGTTCGAAGTGGTCGGAGGGGTGCGAGATGCTCAGGCCCGCGCCGTTGTCGGTGCCCGCGACCGGCCCCTGGCGCTGCTGGATGACATGGGTCAGCTCATGGGCCAGGGTGTGCCGGTCGGCGCCGCCCGAACCGATGACGACATGGTTGCCGGAGGTGTAGGCGCGGGCACCGATCTCCGCCGCGGACGCCTGGGCGCTCGGGCCGGTGTGCAGACGCACGTCGGAGAAGTCGGCGCCCAGCCGCGCCTCCATCTCCGAGCGGACCGGCCCGTCCAGCGGCCGGCCGGTGGTGCGCAGCACGTTCGGCACCGATGAACGCTGCACCGGAGCGGACTCCCCGTGACCGCAGGAGGCGTCGTGCACATGGCGTTCCTGTTCCAGCGCCCGGACCACGGCGGCGTTCCCGGCGGAGCGCTGCAGGGCGAGGAACTGCCGCGCGGACAGCGTGCCCGACGCGGCCGGGCGGGCGGCGCCGCTCCCGGCGACAGCGGTGGCGCCGGCCGAGCGCGCGGGGACGGCGGTCCGGGCGGCCTGATCCTGCTGATCGTGACTGCGCATGGACAGATACTCGGCCATCTCCCTCTGGAACGCGAGGAGTTCACACATTCGTAAGATGTAGTGCCGCTCCCGCGGACTACCGCTCCACCTGCCCCTGAGTGATCGCCAGGGCCGCCGCCATGATGCTCAGCTGCGGATTCACCTCGGGACAGCCCGGGAGCACCGAAGCGTCCGCGACCAGCACCCCGTGCACGCCGCGCAGTCGTCCCGTCGCGTCCGCCGGGAAGCGCTCCGCGTCGGTGCCGGCCGCGACCGTGCCGGTGGGGTGGTAGGCCGACAGATGCAGCTGCCGTACGCTCGTGCCGGCGAGCAGGGTGTCCAGTTCCGCCAGGCTGCGCACCCGGGGCGTGCCGGGGATGCCGGTGAGGACTTCCTCGGCGCCCGCCGCGAACAGCAACTCGCCCATGGCGCGCACCGCCCGCAGCAGCCGGCCGGCGTCGCGGTCGTCCACGTCGTAGCGGAGAAGGATGCGGTCCCGGCCGAGCACCCGCCCGGAGGGCCGGTCGGCGATCATCGCGCCGAGGGTGGCGAGCCGGTCGGCGCCCTCCAGTTCACGGCGCAACTCGCGCCCCAGCCCCGGCAGTACGAACGACCCCATGCCGGGCGGGGTGGCGGTGGCCTCGATGAGGACGCCCTCGCCGTGATGCTCCTCCACGCCCACGCTCTGCAGGACGCCTTCCCAGGCGGTGACCGGTTCGGCGAAGCGTCCGGCGACGCTGGTGGCCGGGTGGACGCTGAGGTTGTGCCCGAGCCGGGGGTGCCGGCCGAGGCCCGAACGGCGCAGCAGCGGCGGCGATTCGAGGGCGCCCGCCGCGACCACGACCAGCGGCGCGAGGATCTCGACGGCACCGCCTTCCCGACGTACCCGCACCCCCGCCGCACGCGGCCCGCCGGGCCGGTCGGCGTCGACGAGGACGCGCTCCACCCGCGCGCCGGTGACGATACGGGCCCCCGCGGCACAGGCGTCGGGCAGCACCGACAGCTGCACGCTCTGCTTGGCTCCGGTCGGACAGCCCACCACACACTGGCAGGAGCCCTTGCAGCCGGGCGCGTTGCGCCGCAGGGGAGCCGCGCCCCAGCCGAGCGCGGACGCTCCGGCCAGCGCGATACGGCCGTTGCCGCCGAGGACGTCCAGGGGCTGGGTGGCCACGCGCAGGGTGCGCTCGACCTCGTCGAGCCGCCGCCCGAAGCCCTCGGCGGGCGCGAACCCGAACTCCTTGCCCCAGCGCGCGAGGACATGGTCCGGAGTGCGGTAGCAGGTACCCGAGTTGACGACCGTGGTGCCGCCGACGGCCCGGCCCACGGGCAGCAGCAGCGGAGGCCTGCCGACGGCGACGGTGGCACCGCCGTCCCGGTACAGGTCCGTGAACCGGTCGAGCGGGGCCCGTCGGCCGAAGGACTCCGTGGAGTGGTGCTGTCCCTCTTCGAGGACGACGACGTCGAGTCCGGCCCTGGCCAGGGTCCGGGCGGCCATGGCCCCGCCCGCACCCGAGCCGATCACGACGGCGTCCGCGATGGACCGCGCGGGCCACGCGTGCACCGGCGTGCAGTCGAGCGGGGGGTCCTGACGCGTGAGCAGAGGCGTCGGAAGCCCGTCCTGCAGCATCCGCTCGGTCCCGGCCGCGAGCAGGACGGGCACCTTGAGCACGTCCAGCAGCGGCTGCAGCGCGGGCCGTGCGCCCAGGCCGCGGAGCACGGACTCCCGCTCGGGGCCGGTGAGCGCGGCCAGTTTGCGCCCGGTCCGTGCCACGGCGTAGGCGTCCAGTCCACGCGCCGCCGCCCGTACACCGGCCCGCGCGGGCAGCGGCATCGAGGCGAGGACCGTCTCCAGCCTGGCGGGGACGCGGGCGGGCCAGTCGGCGGTGCGGTCGTCGGCGATCAGCGCGGCGACCATGCCGGTGAGGCTCATCGGGTGCCCACCTCCGCGTGGGCCGTACCGTCCAGGGTCCACTCGGCCTCGGTGCGCCAGCCGCCGAACCACCGTCGCTCCAACAGGACGTGCGCGTCGGCGCGTTCGCTGTTGCGGCAGATCGCGTGGGCGCCGTCCGGGTCGGTGTAGTCCAGGGCGAGGATGCGCTCCTCGTGCTGGGTGACCTCGACGCGGATCCGGCGCAGCCCGGCGCGGCCGGTGACCGTCCAGGTGGGCAGGCCGATGGCGGCGCGGAAGCGGCCCGCTCCGGCCCAGCCCACCGCCGGGCGTTCGGCGCGGCGCGGCCAGGTGCGGCCGCCGTGGCGCAGGCGGAGGAAGACCAGGGGAGGGAGCCGGCGCAGGCCGGGACGCACGGAGACGGCGGCGACGATCTCCAGGACGTCTCCGCCGCCGAGGTCCGCGTGCAGCCAGGACCAGCGGCGGGCGTTGCCGTGACCGTAGATCCGGGCGGAGGCGCCCGGGGCCCCGGTGAGCGTCAGCGTGGTGTCGTCGTGGGTGAAGGTCCCGTCGTAGGAGGCGTTCGCGGCGGGGAGCATCTGGGCGGCGGGCAGCAGGGGCCGCCGCCACGACCATCGGGGGAAGGTGAACAGCGGCTCGCCCAGGGGCCGTTCGGTGAGCTCCCAGCGCAGGGCGTCGTCCTCCGCCGAGCCGCTCAGGTGTCCCGGCCGGACCACGACCCCGTCCATGCTGAATCCGGCCCGGTCGGCGGTCCAGCGGGTGGGACCGAAGCGCGCGTGCCGCACCGGTCCGTCCTTGGGGAACACCGCGGCCCAGCCGTGCGCGTACGGCTCGGATCCGTCGGCGGGCGCGACGAGTTCGTGGTGCAGCCACAGTCCGCCGCCGGTCGCCGGGTCGGTGACGGTGGTGTACCAGACCTCGGTACGGCCCGGCTCGCCACGCCAGCGGGGCGCGAGGAGCGCGTCGGGGTCCTCCCGGCGCGGGAAGCGGAAACTCGCGAGGAACGGCAGGAGCTGGGTGGCCACGGGGAAGCGCAGGGTGCCGGTGCCGACCTGTGCGCCGTCCTCGTACAGCGTGAACGGCAGGACGGTCATCGAGGCCACCGGCCTGCGCGGTGTCACGGACTTCCAGCCGTCGAGGGTCAGCCGGCGGCCGTCGGCGGTGAACGCGATGCGGTAGCGGATCCGGCGCCGTGCGAGCGGCGAGATCTCCAACTCGCCCTCGGCGCCCGCGTCGTCGGCCCAGCCGGCGATCCGGACCCGGCCGGTGGCGCAGGCCTGGGTCGTGCCCGTCAGCCGCATCACGCGGTCCGCCGAGACCCGCAGATCGAGGCGTACCTGGCGGGTGCGCTCCTCGTCGTCGAGCCGCAGCGTGCCGAGCATCGTCTCGGTGAACAGGGTGCCGCGAGCCGGGGTGTTGCCGCCGTTGCCCGTGCTCGTGCTCGTGCTCGTGCCCGTGCCCTTGCCCTTGCCCGCAGTGCCTGCCGTGCTCATGCGAGACCCTCCAGCATGATCCGCTCGGTCGTCGTCAGATACTCCTCGGCCGCCCGCCGGGCACCCGCCCGGTCGCCGGCCGTGACCGTGTCGACCACCGGCTCCAGGCGTCCGTGGGCCACGGCGGCGTCCGTGAACGGGCCGCGGAGCGCGGCGCGTACCGGCAGATAGGCGTTGAAGAGGGTGTTGGTCAGCAGGACATAGACCCGGTTGCCCGTGGCACGGGCCAGGGCCCGGTGCACCTCGACGTCCGCGAGCTGCACGGCGTCGCCGCCCTCCGCCTCGCGCACGGCGGCCAGCAGGACGCGCAGCTCGGCGCGTTGCCGCTCGGTGGCCCGGTCCGCGGCGCGTTCGGCGATCAACGCCCCGATACTGCGCCGTACTTCGAAGATCTCGCCGATCCAGTGACTGTCGTGCCGCACGAGCATGGGCAGCAGATCGGCCCCGCCGAGGCGCAGATAGTCCCGCACGCGGGTGCCGACACCGTGCCTGGTCTCCAGCAGGCCCGCCTGTACGAGGCGGCCGAAGGCGTGCTTGAGGGTGGTGCGCGTGACGCCGTAGCCATCGGCGAGACTGCGCTCCGGTGGCAGGTAACTCCCGGCCGGATGCCGCCCGGTGAGGATGTCCTCACGCAGCCGGTTCTCCAGTACGTCGACGATGGTCTCGCGGGGCAGTGCCTCCACGCGGTCCTCCCCAGTGGCTCAGTGGATGAGCCACTCAACCAATGGGAGGCGGGGAAGTCAATGGCTGTGTCCGGCGGGGGTTATCCTCCTCGGCATGAGTGAGGGGGAAAGCGGCAGACGGATCGTCGACGGCCGCTTCGCATTGCAGGCCAGGCTCGGGGGCGGCGGCATGGGCACGGTGTGGCGTGCCCAGGACCTGCTGCTGCACCGCGACGTGGCCATCAAGGAAGTACGGCCGCCGGACGCCGGTCTCGCCGAGTACGACCCGGACGGCGCCCGGACGCTGCGCGAACGGGTCCTGCGGGAGGCCCGCGCGCTGGCCAGGGTCGATCACCCGAACGTCGTGACCATCCACCACATCGTCGACGGCGGTCCCGACACCTACCCGTGGATCGTCATGGAGCTGGTCCAGGGCGGCTCGCTGGCCGACCGTCTCCACCACGGCCCCATGCACCCTGCCGAGGCTGCCCAACTCGGCCAGGGCGTCCTGTCGGCGCTGCGCGCGGCGCACGCCGCCGGCGTGCAGCACCGGGACGTGAAGCCCGCCAACGTCCTGCTGCGCCCCGACGGCCGCCCGGTCCTCACCGACTTCGGCATCGCCGCGCTGCGCGAGTCGACCGCGCTCACGGTGACCGGGGCGCTGATCGGCACCCCCGACTACATGGCGCCTGAGCGCATCTCGGGCGGCCCGGGCGGGCCGGAGGCGGACCTGTGGTCACTGGCGATGATGCTGTACGTGGCGGTCGAGGGGCAGCACCCGATGCGCCGGGGCACGACGCTGGCCACGCTCGCCGCCGTGCTCTACGACGAGGTACCGCCGCCCACCCACGCCGGCCCGCTCACCGACCTGCTCAACCGCGTCCTGGTGAAGGACCCGGCGGTGCGGCCGGACGCCGAGACGGTGGAACGCATGCTCGCGGCCGCTGCCGCGGCGCGGCCCGCTCCCGAGCAGCAGGCCACGTCGTACCAGTTGGCACCCCCGATGCCCGTGCAGCAACCCCGGGACGCCGCGCCCTGGACGTCCACGCCCGACACGGCGGGTGGTGCGGGTGCCTTCGGCACGACCACGGCGGGTGGTTTCGGAGCTTTCGGCAGCACCACGGCGGGTGGTGCCGGAGCCTTCGGTGTCACCACCGCGGGTGATGCCGGTCCCGTCGACGCGCACGCGGTCACCAAGCGGACCGAACGGCCGCGGCGTACCCGGAACATCGTGATCGCCTGCTCCGTGGTCGCCACCGTCGCGGTCGGCGGCGTGATCCAGGGACTGGTGTACAACGGCGGTGGCCACGACGCCGGCTCCGATTCCACCGACCCCACCAACTCGCCGCGCCAGACCGCGTCCCGCACGCCCGGCGCGACCTCCGGCGGCGCGGACGACCAGGGTTCCGGTGGCGCGACTGATCGGACCTCCGGGGACTCGAAGACGACCGACCTGCTCACTCCCGACGGCATCCGCACCGCCCTGAAGGCCATCGAACGCGAAACGGGACGTGACTCGTTCGGCGACTTCAGCGTCTATCCCGGGTACGTCAACGCCGAGGTCATGGTCGCCGGCAGCCGGACCAGCTACGAGACCTACACCTACCGCGTGAACGGCGGCGTGGAGAAGGGCATCATCACGGGCAAGCTGATGGGCGGCTACCAGCCGTTGAGCCTGGACGACTTCAACTGGGACGCGGTTCCCGCGCTCCTCGCCGAAGCGAAGAAGAAGCTCAAGGTCGACAAGCCCACGAGCCGCTACCTGCTGATCCGCCAGCCGAACAACATCTTCGACACCCCGGCCGGTATGGCGATCTACCTGAGCGACCAGTACGACCACGGCGGGTACATGGAGGCCGACCCGCACGGCAAGGTGACCAAGACGATGGCGGACTGAGGCCGACGGGCGTCAGGAGGAGCGGGTCAGGCGGGACGGTGAACCGGCCGTCTGGCTGCCCTCGTTGTCGAGCCGGAGGGTGTCGGCGCCGGTCTTGGTCAAGGTGTAGAGGTTGCCGCGCACACAGACCACCCCGGCCGACGGGTCGGTGGGCGTGCTGGTGGCCGCCTCGAAGACCATCGAGTTCCGGTGGGTCTCCCGCAGGCGCAGCGTCTCGGTGCATCCGACGTCCCGGCCGCTGCCGGCCTCGGTGACATGGCTGACCTGGCGGCCCACGAGTTCGCCGCGGGCCGCCGCGTGCAGGGTGACGACCACGGCGACCTCACTGGTCCGGGAGGTGACGACACCGTCGGCGGACTTGCTCCCCGGCCCCGTGCCCTTCCAGGTACCGACCCACGCTGCGGGCAGGGCATCCGCCCGCGCGCCGGATCGGGACGGCGACGGAGACGAACCGCCCCTGCCGCCCGACGAGTTGACGCTGTCTCCGTCGGGCCACGACAGCGCGGCGACGACGGCCGCGACCGCCACCACACCCGCGACGACGGCGACGGTCCGCGCGCGAGGCCCCCGCCCCCGTGCCGGTGTCGGCCCGGTGGGTGGCCCGGTGGGCGGGGCGGCCGACGGACCGTAGGCGTACGGCGGCCCGAAACCGGCCGACGGCCCTGGCTCCGGGGGAGCTGTGGCGGGCACTGACACGGCGGCCGGCATGACCGACGGGGCGGCCGGAGTGACCGACGGCGGCGCGAGTGTGCCCGGCGCGACCGTGGCCATCGGCATCGAGGCCCGCGGCGCGGTGGCCGACGGCGCGCTGGCCGGTGGCACCGCGTCCCGCGGCTCGGCGAAGGCGGCTGACCGCTTCAGCAGCGCCCGCAACTCGGCTTCCCTGGCGACGAGTTCCGCGTCCAGGCCCGGTGGCGGAGCGGTCACCCAGTCGCCGGGTCCTCCGGCACTCGGCGCGGTGCTGCCCAGACGTTCCAACAGGGCCTGGGCGGTGGGGCGTTCCCGTGGTGACTTGTGCAGACAGGCGGCCAGCAGCGGCAGCAGGGATGCCGGGACGCCGTCCAGGACGGGTTCCTCGTGCGCGATCCGGTACAGCAGCCGCGCGGCGGAGGGGTCCTCGCCGGGGCGGAGGAACGGGCCCGCCCCGGTGGCCGCGTACACCAGGACCGCGCCCAGGCAGAAGATGTCGCCGGGCTCGGCCGAGCCCTCGCCGGTGACCTGCTCCGGGGCCATGTATCCGGGGGAGCCGACGACGCCCCCGGTGCGGGTGTGGCGGACGTCGTCGGCCGCGCGGGCGATGCCGAAGTCGATGAGCAGGGGGTGGCGGCGGGCCAGCAGCACATTGGACGGCTTCACGTCACGGTGGGCCAGGCCCGCCCGGTGCACGGTGCTCAGTCCCTCGGCGAGTTCCGCCGCGAGGGCCCGGACGGTGGGCTCCGGCAGCGGACCGTGCGACCGCACCCAGTCGGCCAGGGACGGCGCGGCCACGTACTCCGTAGCCAGCCACTGCGGCCGGTGTCCCGGCGGGCTGTAGTCGACGACCGCCACCGCCCAGGGGGAGCGCACCCGGTCGCTGCTGACGATCTCGCGGGCGAAGCGCTCCTCGAAGCCCGGATCCACGTCGAGTTCGGGCCGCACGGTCTTCAGCGCGAGCGGCCGGCCGGACGGGGTGCGGGAGAGGAACACCTGGCCCATGCCGCCGGCCCCGAGCCGGGCCAGCAGTCGATAGCCGCCGATGTCCGTCGGATCGGTGGGATCCAGACTCCTCATGAGCGGCTCCGGCCGATCCACGCCCTTCGCATGGGCTCATTTTACATAGCGTGTACCAATCAGAATTGACGGACTGTGCACTTGAATGGGCATGTTTTCTCCCCTGCTCTCGCTAGGGTCGGGACGCGTGAACTACTACGACCTGGGCGGCCACGGCCGACGCGTGTCGACGTCGTCCCCCGAGGCACAGACCTGGTTCGATCGCGGACTGGTCTGGACGTACGGCTTCCATCACGAGGAGGCCGTCCGCTGTTTCGAGGCGGCCGGCGCGGCGGACCCCGACTGCGCGATGGCGGACTGGGGGATCGCCTACGCGCTGGGCCCCAACTACAACAAGCCCTGGGAGTTCTTCGACGAGCAGGACCTGGCGCGCACGGTGGAGCGCACCCACACGGCCGTGGAGCGCGCCCACGCCAAGGCCGCGTCCGCGACCCCGGTCGAGCGGGCCCTCATCGAGGCCTTGCGCGCCCGCTACCCGCGCACCCAGGCCGCGGATGCCGAGGAATGCGGCGTGTGGAACGCGGCCTACGCCGACGCCATGCGGGGCGTCCACGAACTGGCCCCGGACGACCTCGACGTGGCCACTCTGTACGCCGACGCCCTGATGAACCTCACCCCCTGGGAGCTGTGGGACATCCGCACGGGCCGGCCGACCGAAGGGGCGCGCACGACGGAGGCCAAGGCGGTGCTCGAACGGGCGATGGCGATCGAGGCGGGCGCCCGGCACCCCGGACTGCTGCACATGTACATCCACCTGATGGAGATGTCCTCGACCCCCGAGGCCGCCCTCACCGTCGCCGACCGGCTGCGGGACCTGGTGCCCGACGCCGGACATCTGCAGCACATGCCGTCGCATCTGGAGGTGCTCTGCGGCGACTACCGCCGGGTGGTCTCCGACAACGCCGCGGCGATCGCGGCCGACGAGAAGTACCACGCGCGGGCCGGCGCGATGAACTTCTACACCCTCTACCGGTGCCACAACCTGCACTTCAGGATCTACGGCGCGTTGTTCCTGGGCCGCCTCCAGGACGCCCTCGACACCGCGCGGCGGCTGGAGGCCGCCGTACCCGAGGACCTGCTGCGCGTGGAGAGTCCGCCCATGGCCGACTGGCTGGAGGGCTTTCTCGCCATGCGGGTCCATGTGCTGATCCGCTTCGGTCGGTGGGAGGACATCCTGCGGCTGCCCCTGCCCACAGACCCGCGGCTGTACTGCGTGAGCACGGCGATGCTGCACTACGCGCGCGGCGTCGCGCTGTCCGCCACCGGCAGGATCGCCGAGGCCGGGAGGGAACGCGCCCTGTTCCGCGAGGCGGTCGCCCGGGTCCCGGAGACCCGCATGCTGTTCAACAACACCTGTGTGGACATCCTCGCGGTCGCCTCGGAGCTGCTCGATGGCGAACTGGCCTACCGCACGGGCGACTTCGACGCGGCCTTCGCCGCCCTGCGCCGGTCGATCGAACGGGACGACAACCTCCCGTACGACGAGCCGTGGGGGTGGATGCAACCCACCCGGCACGCGTACGGCGCACTGCTCCTGGAGCGGGGCCTGGTCGCGGAGGCCGAGGCGGTCTACCGCGCCGACCTCGGCCTCGACGACACGCTGCCCCGGGCGCTGCAACACCCGGGCAACGTATGGTCCCTGCACGGGTACCACGAATGCCTCGTGCGGCTCGGCAGGACGGGCGAGGCCGGGATCGTCGCCCAGCAGTTGAAGATCGCGGCGGCGACGGCGGACGTACCGATCACCTCGTCCTGCTTCTGCCGCCTCGACACCGCCCCGCCCGCCGACCCGGGCGACGACTGCTGCACACCCCGTCCCTGAGCCCGGCCGGAGGGCTGCTCCGGCGCCAGATTCCGAGACGGTTCAGGGGAGTTGTCGGGCAGGAGCGCCCCGGTCCTCGCGTCCCACACGCGCGCGGTGCGGTCGTGCGAGCCGGTGACGAGGCGTTCGCCGTCGGGGGACCAGGCGAGGGTGGCGACGATGTTGTCGTGGCCGGCCAGCACCGGGCCCACCGTCCCGTCCCGCTGCCACAGCCGGGCGGTGCCGTCCGAGGACGCGGTGGCGACGCGCGCGCCGGACGGGTCCCGTCGCGCCCGCCACACGTAGTCGGTGTGCCCGGACAGGACCGTCTCGGCGGGCGGGCCGGCGGGCCGCCACACGCGGGCGGTGCCGTCGTGGCCCGCGCTGACGAGGTCGTGGCCGTCGGGCGACCAGTGGGCCTCCCGGACGGGCAGGCGGTGACGGGTGGAGACGTGGGCGGCGGCGCCGGTGCGGACGTCCCGGACCCGGACGCTGCCGTCGTCGGAGGCGCTCGCGAGCAGCCGGTCGCCGGGCGCCCACGACAGGCTGCGGATGGCCGAGGCGTGCCCGGTCATCACCTGGAGTTCGGTCGCGCCACTGACGTCCCAGACCCGCGTCACCCAGTCCTGGCAGCCGGTGACCAGCCGACGGCCGTCCGGCGACCAGGCCACACTCCACACCAGGTCCCGGTGGCCGGCCAGCGCGTGCAGCTGGGCCATCGAGCCCGTGTCCCACACGCGCACCGTGTGCCGGAGGACGCCGTCGCCAGCCGGCGCCCGTCCGGCGACCACGCGACGTCCCACACCGTGTCCTGGTGCACCGGCACGGCGAGCCGGAGCATGCCGTCCGAGCGGGACCGGACACGCAGCGTACGGTCCTCCGAGACGGTGGCCAGCGAGGCGCCGTCCGGGGACCAGCACACGGACGTGACCGCCTGCGGGTGTGCCGCCAGGACCAAGGTCGCCTCGTCGCCGTCGGGCGACCAGAGCCGCACCGTGCCGTCGTCGCAGGCCGAGGCCGGCTCACCGCGCGGCGACCAGGCCACCCGGCGGACGCTGCCGGTATGCCCCCGCCAGATCCGCACGCACTCCCCCGTGGCCGCGCGCCACAGCCGCACCGTGGTGTCTGCGGACCCGGAGGCGAGGTAGGTGCCGTCGGGGGACCAGTCCAGCGCGTCGACGCGGTCGGTGTGCCCGGTCAGGACCGCGATGCAGCGGCCGGTGCGCGCCTCCCCTGATCCACCGCACGAACACCGCGGGATGGTCCGGATAGCCGGTCACGTAGTTGGCGGCCAGACCGATCAGTACGCCCCGGACCAGCGAGGAGACCTGGAGCCCCACCTTCACGAGTCGTCGCACCGGCCCCCGATGTTTCTGCCCGTACTCACGCCAGTGCCTGCTTCTGTGGTTCTGTTCACAATTCGCCGGAAACCGGGTCCTGCGTGGTGCCCGTCACATCGCGGATCGGGTCTTTTGCCTAGGTTCGGTGGCCTGTGTCCCCCCACGTGAACTGTTGAGGCACCGCACCATGGCGTATCCATCGACCCCTCTGTCGTACCCGCGGAACGCGGAGGGCCGTCGACCCCGGGGGAGACGCGCCGCGGTCTGGGGCGGTGTCCTCGCGGCCGCGGCGGCGACGGTCTTCTCGGTCGGCACCCCGGCCCCGGCGGCGACGGGCGCACACCCCGACGTGGCCGCGGCCCCGGGATGGGTGAAGACGCAGGGGAAGGCGCGCGTGACGGCCGCCGTCCTCGACCTCGACGGCAGCGGCCGCAAGCCCCTGGTCTACGGCGCCGACGTCCGGTACGACACCGCGAGCATCATCAAGGTCGACATCCTCGCCACGGCACTGCTCCAGGCCCAGGACGCCGGCCACGGCCTCACCGCCGAGCAGCGGGCCGAGGCCGAGGTGATGATCGAGCGCAGCGACAACACGGCGGCGAACGCCCTGTGGCGGCAGATCGGCCTGGCCCCCGGCCTGGAGGCGGCCAACGAGCGACTGGGGCTGACCTCCACCCGTGGCGGCCCGGGCGCCAAGTGGGGGCTCACGAGGACGACGGCGAGCGACCAGATAAGGCTGCTCCGCGCGGTCTTCGGTACGGGCACCGCCGCGCAGGGGGGCTCCAAGGCGCTCAACCAGGCGTCCCGGACCTACATCCGTACGCTCATGAACCGGATCGCCGGCGAACAGGCGTGGGGTGTCTCCGCCGCGGCCGACTCCGGGTGGGCGTTGAAGAACGGCTGGCTGCAGCGCGCGACCACGGGGCTGTGGGACGTCAACAGCGTGGGCAGGATCGCGGTGGGCAAGCATCACTACCTCGTCGCGGTCCTCTCGGACGGCAACACGTCGATGAAGGACGGCGTCGCGCTCGTCGAGCGCGCGGCCCGAACGGCCGTCGCGTCGGCCACGGCCGGCTGAGGCCGCCCTCGCGGCCGACCGGCGGTGCCCTCGGGGAGGGCTGAGGGCGCCCTCGCGGAGGGCTTCGTGGCCGTGCGGTCTGCCCGGTGCGTCACAACTTACGCTCGTTCGATCCTACGAACTTCCGGCTCAGGGGTTCCGGTACGGAGTCTGATAGGAAACCTTCCTGTTAGTGAAGGTCCCGCCAACTTCCCACCCCCCACCCCCCGTTGGAGTTCCTGTGGTGCACCTCGACCATGACGCAGCGTTCCCCTCCGCCGTCTCCCGCCGGTCCTTCGTCGCCCTGACCGGCGCCCTGGCCCTCGGCACGTTCCTGTCCGCGCCGCATGCCACGGCGCTGCCCGCCGCGGCCGCGGCCTCCGGCCTCGACGACCCGGCCAAGAAGGAGATCGCCATGAAGCTGGTGTCGAGCGCGGAGAACTCCTCGCTCGACTGGAAGGCCCAGTACAAGTACATCGAGGACATCGGCGACGGCCGCGGCTACACCGCCGGCATCATCGGCTTCTGTTCCGGCACCGGCGACATGCTCGACCTCGTCGAGCTCTACACCGACCGCAAGCCCGGAAACGTGCTCGCCAAGTACCTGCCGGCCCTGCGCCGGGTCAACGGCTCGGACTCGCACGACGGGCTCGACCCGAACTTCCCCAAGGACTGGCGCAAGGCGGCACAGGACTCGGCGTTCCAGCGGGCGCAGAACGACGAGCGCGACCGCGTCTACTTCAACCCCGCGGTACGCCAGGGCAAGGCCGACGGGCTGCGCGCGCTCGGCCAGTTCGCCTACTACGACGCCATCGTCATGCACGGCGACGGGGGCGACTCCACGAGCTTCAGCAACATCCGCAAGCGGGCGCTGCGCCAGGCGAAGCCGCCGGCGCAGGGAGGCGACGAGACGACGTACCTCAATGCCTTCCTCGACGCCAGGGTGTGGGCCATGAAGCAGGAGGAGGCCCACAGCGACACCAGCCGGGTCGACACCGCACAGCGAGTCTTCCTGCGCAAGGGCAACTTCGACCTGAACCCGCCGCTGGACTGGAAGGTGTACGGGGACAGCTACCACATCGGCTGACCCCCGAGACGCGCCCTGTCGGCCGCCGTTTTGGTCTCGGAGCGGCGGCCGTCCTGCGCGACGGGCGCGATCGGCTCCGCCTGTCGCGTCGCGGCGATCGTGCTCGGTTCTGGGCATGTTGAGATCCGAGGGCGGCCTGTTCGACGTGTCCGCGGCCGTCCGTTCCGTGCGGCCGCAGGGTGCGTCCGACGAGAAAGTGCCTGGCCGCCAGGCCCTCCGTGGAGTGCGGGTCGAGGACGCACAGCGGCCGTCCGAGGTGCTCGGTCTCCCGTTTGCCCGCGAGAACGTCGGGGCGCGCTCGTTCGACCGCTCCCGGCCGACCGTCCTGTCCGGAAGCGGGCGGTCCACTCCGCGCCCAACTGTTCGAAAAGCATCGGTTCCCTCGCCCGTGGCTTCGACCAGCACCGCACTCCCGCCGATCGCCGTGCCCGGCAACCGTGTTTGCAGGCCAGGCGGTTGCGGCTCCGCGTACGTGAACGAACACCGCTCCGCGCACCCCGTCACGGCCCGGCCGCACCGTCGTCCCGTACGTCCCAGGCATGGCGGGACGCCACACCGACACCAGTGGATTGTGTCCGGATTACTCGTCTGACTGGTGTTCGACTCCGGTGATACTCAGGGCTGGGCAATCCGTCCCAATTCCCACGTCCGGAGGCCGCTGATGCCCCAGACCAGTGTTCACACCGCCGCCGTGCTCGACGCCTGGCTGTCGGGTGCCGAGAGCGCGTACGGCCAGATCAACCCCGCCGGGCCGCTCTACGTCGGTGGCGCCGCCGCAGAGGCCGCGCTGACCGACCCGAGCGACTCCCTGTACGGCTTCTGTTCCAGCCCGAGCGGGTCGCGCGGCAGCTGGTGTTGCTGATCGACGGCGGCACCTTCAGGGGCCTGTGAGGGCCTTGGTGTGAAGTGAGTTCGAAGAACGGAGCGTGGGGGACCGCGCGTACTGCCGGGCGCCGATGTGCCCGGGCTGGTCGCGTGGTTCCCCGCGTCGTTTCCGGGCGCCTCGGCAGGCGCGGACGAGCGGCGGAATGGGGAGGGCGGACGGTGAGCGCAGCGGCGCCGGCAGGGCCGAAGGGGTCACAGGAGCCGAGGGGGTCGGAGCGGCGGGGCGAGGCGGAGTGGTTCGCCGGGCCCGTACGAAGCATCGCCCGCCCGTGGCGGGAGGAACTGGCCCGGCGACTGGCCGCCGTGGACGCGTTGAGCCCGGCGGAACGGGACGTGGTGCTTGAGGCCGGGCACACCAGCCTCCTCAAGTCCCTGCACGCCAAGCTGTCCCGCCTGTACCTGATCGAACTGCACGCCCTGCGCATGGCGTTGGGCGGCGGGACGCCCGGCGAGAGCGAGCGCGAGGCCGCGGGCGCGGGAGGCGGGTCCGACACCGAGACCTGGGCCGCGTTCATCAAGGAGGCCGGGCAGGAGGGCCACCTCGAGCGGCTGGCCGGCCGGTACCCGACCGCCGGCTCCCGGGTCGCCTCGGTGGCGCGTCTGTCGGTGGCCGCCACGGCCGGATTCGCCGAGCGGCTCGCCACGGACCGCGACCTGCTGCGGCCCCTGCTGCAGTCGCCCGCGGGGGAGTTGCGGGCGGTCGAGTTCGGGGAGGGCGACACCCACCGGGGCGGCCTGACGGTCAGCCGGGTCGAATTCGCCGGCGGCAGCGTCATGTACAAGCCCCGGCCGTCCGAGGCCGACGTGGCGCTCGGCGCGCTCCTGGACGAACTGTTCGCGGACTTCCCCGGCGCGCCGGCACCGGACGAGCGCATCCGGCTGCCGCGGACACTGGTACGGGAGGGCTACGGCTGGGCCGAGTTCGTCCGCCACCGCTACTGCACGGGCGACGCCGAACTCGCCGCTTTCTACCGCAACGTGGGCCACTGGCTGGCGGTCCTCCGCTTCACCGGCGGCACCGACATGCACGCCGAGAACATGATCGCCGCGGGCCCGGTCCCGGTCATCGTGGACGCCGAGACGCTCTTCGACGCGCCCGCGCCCTTCCCGCCCAGCGGACAGGGCGACGCCGTGGACGTGGCCGCGGCGGCCATCCGCCGCACGGTGCTGCGGACCGGCCTGCTGCCCGTACGCGGCACCGGTTTCGCGCTCGGCGGGGTGGACATCTCCGGAGTCGGGGCGCTGCCCGGACAGCAACCGCTGATCCCGAACCCGGTGATCGCGGACGGCGGCACCGCGGCGGCCCGCTTCGAGGTGGACCTGGTGGCCATGCCCAGCGCGGGCAACCACCCCAGCCCCACCCCGGTGCTGAGCGCGTACTGGGACCGGATCCTGGCCGGGTTCCGCGAGATGACCGCGCACCTGCGCAGGCCCGGGACCGACCCGCACCGGCTGCTGCGCCGATTCGAAGGGGCCCAGGCACGACGGATCCTGCGGCCGACACAGGCGTACGTCGACATCGGCCGCATGCTGTGGCACCCGGCGTCGCTGCACGACGAGGCGGCGGCGGTCGAGCGGGCCCGGGACATCCTGCGGCGCAACGCCGAGGTGCTGCCCGGCGCGCCGACGGACCGCGCGGCCATCGACGGCGAGATCGCGGACCTGCTCGTCGGCGACGTACCGATGTTCACCTTCACCGTCGACGCGGCCGCCGTCCGTGCCACGGTCGAGGACTGGCGCACCGCCGACCTGCCGCTGGAGGAGTCGGTGATCCAGGACGCGCTGGTGGGCGCCTATCTCAACGAGCGCACGCTGCCGCCGCGGGTGCAGGCCGCCGCGCACGAGCCGCACGCCCGCGACCGGGAGCGGCGCCGCCGCGACCTGGCGGCCCAGATGGTCCGGCGGCTGTGCGACGGCGCGGTGCGCGGCGCGGACGGCACGGCCACCTGGATCAGCCCCGTCTTCACCCCCGCGGGATGGTCCATCCGCGTCCTGCCCGCCGACCTCTACACCGGGCAGGGCGGAGTGGCGCTCACGCTCGCCGAGTACCTCACCGAGGTGCGGGCCGGCCGCGCGGACGAAGTACCGGGCGTGGCCGAGACGTTCGACGGAGCGCTACGGGTGCTGGTCGGCACCGAGGACCGGACGTCCACGCCGTCGCCCGGTGCGTTCAGCGGAGCCGCCTCCCAGGTGTGGACCTGGCTGGCGCTGCACCGGGTGCTCGGTGAGGACCGGCTGCTGGAGCGGGCCGCCGAGCGGGCGGTGCCGCTCGCGGAGGGCCGGCTGGTCGAGGACGACATCGAGGTGGACCTCCTCAACGGGGCGGCCGGCGGTGTCGTACCCCTGCTCAACCTGGCCGCGGCGACCGGGCAGGACCGCTGGCTCGCGGCCGCCGCGCACATCGGCCACCGCCTGACCGGGCAGGCCACGCTCGACGCGAGCGGCGCCCGCTGGACGACCCGCCTCAACCCCGAGGGCATCGGCGGCTTCGCCCACGGCGCCACCGGCATCGGCTGGGCCCTGACGCGGCTGGCCCTCAGCGACGCGGGTACGGCGGCCGAGCGGCGCGGCTGGCACGCCCTGGGGGAACGCGCCTTCGCCTACCAGGAGTCCCTCTACCAGCCCGAGCAGGGCAACTGGCTCGACGTCCGCGTCGGCGCCGAGGAGGACTTCTTCACCAGCTGGTGCCACGGCAGCGCGGGCGTCGGCATCGGCATGCTCGACCTGCACCGGCGCACGGGCGACCCCGCCCACCTCGACATGGCGCACCGCGCCGCGCGCGCCTGCGCCACCGAGGGCTTCGGCTGGAGCCACACGCTGTGCCACGGCGACCTCGGCCTCTGGGAGTTCCTCACGTCCCTGGGCTTGTCAGACCCCTTCGACCTGGACGGCGAACTCCTCACCGGCCTCGAACAGCGCGGCCCCGTCGGCGGCCTGGCCCGCGAGGCGTTCTCACCGAGCCTCATGTCCGGCCTCGCGGGAGTCCTCCACACCCTCCTCCGCATGCATCCGGAGGCCGCCCTGCCCAATCCCCTTCTCCTCGACTGACAGAGCACCCGAGGGTGCTGCGGGGCGGCGCGACGCCGCCCCGCCAGCCCGCAGCGGGTGGGTCCGGGCCTGCACCTGATGCTGCAGACCCTCAACCACGTGCCCGCGCCGGCGCACCGACGTCCTGGCCCCCAACCGGCTCGCCCGCGAGGTCCTCACCGACTTCGACGCCCTGCCCGCGCCGCACCGCAACCTGGCCCGCTACTACCTCCTGCACCCCGAGGCCCGCGCACGGGTCGGCGACTGGGAGCGGATCGCCGCCGAAACCGTCGCCATCCTCCGCCTCGAAGCCGGCCGCTACCCGAACGACCGGCTGCTCGCCGACCTCGTCGGTGAACTCACCCTGCGGTCACCCGAGTTCACCACCTGGTGGAACGACCACCGCGTGCTGCGCCGCACCCACGGCACGAAGCTCTACCACCACCCGCTCGTGGGCGATCTGTCCTTCTCCTACGAATCCTTCCAGGTGCCCGGCGACGTCGACCAGTCTGCGTCTACGACGTCGAGCCCGGCTCGCCCACCGCCCAGGCCCTTCGGCTCCTGTCCAACTGGACGGCCCTGCAGCGTCAGAACGGGTAGCGCGGACGCTGCGTCGCGAGGGTCACCCAGCGGGTGTTGGAGAAAGCCTCGATGCCCCAGCGGCCGCCGAACCTGCCGTAGCCGGACGCCTTGACGCCGCCGAACGGGGCCTGGGGTTCGTCGGCGAGGGACTGGTCGTTGACATGGACGATGCCGGTACGGACGCGCCGGGCGACCGCCAGGCCATGAGTGCCGTTCTCGGTGAGAATGCCGCAGGTCAGACCGTTGTCGGTGTCATTGGCCAGCGCGACGGCCGCGTCGTCGTCCGTGAAGGTCTCCAGCACGCACAGCGGACCGAAGGACTCGGTGTGGAACAGGTCGGCGTCCTTGGGGACCCGGGTGAGGACGGTGGCCGGGTGCACGGCGCCGTCCGGGGCGCCGCCGCCGGCCAGGACCCTCGCGCCCTTGGCCACGGCGTCCTCGACCAGTGCGGCGACCCGCCGCGCGGCATGTGTGCTGACCAGCGGTCCCACCACCGTGTCGGGCCGGGTGGGGTCCCCGGCCGCGCATGCTGCGCCGACGGCCGCGGTCGCGTCAAGGGCCTGCGGAGCGCCTTTTCCTGGGCGGCCCGGCCATTGCCGGTGAAGGCGTGAGGGCCTGTGGTCGCCGCGCTCGGCATCACCTACGATATTCCACGGATTTATGGATGAACGAGTTCCGTTCGTCAGGGAAGACCAGGAGGACCAGGAGGACCATGAGCGACCTGAAGATTCCGTCCGCCGACACGCTCGCCGCCGACCCGGCGGCCGCCCAGCGCCGCATCCTGAAAGTCCTGGTCGCCTCCCAGATCCTCAGCGGTGCCGGCCTGGCCGCCGGCATCACCGTGGGCGCCCTCCTGGCCCAGGACATGCTCGGCACCACCGGCCTGGCCGGACTGCCCAGCGCCCTGTTCACCGCGGGCAGCGCGCTGACGGCGATATGCGTCGGCCGCATATCGCAGTCCCGCGGCCGCCGCCCCGGCCTGGCCGTCGGCTACCTCACCGGCGCCCTCGGCAGCCTCGGCGTCATCACCGCCGCCGTCATCGACAGCTCCGCCCTGCTCTTCGTCGCCCTGTTCGTCTACGGCGCGGGATCGGCCACCAACCTCCAGGCCCGCTACGCGGGAGCCGACCTCGCCGCCCCCACCCACCGCGCCCGCGCCGTCTCCACCGTGCTGGTCGCCACCACCCTCGGCGGAGTCGTCGGCCCCAACCTCGCGGCCCCCACCGGCGACCTGGCCGCCATGTTCGGCATCCCCCGGCTGGCCGGCCCCTTCCTCCTCTCGGGCGCCGCCTACGCCGCCGCGGCCCTGGTCCTCGCCTTCTGTCTGCGCCCCGATCCGCTCCTGCTCGCCCGCGTCGTCGACGAGAAGAGCGACCGCGTCGCGGCGCACGCGACCGGGGCCGCGGCGGCCGGGGACGGCGCGCCGGCGAAGCCGCGGGGCGGGGTGGTGCTCGGGGCGCTGGTCATGGTCCTCACCCAACTCGTCATGGTCGCCATCATGACCATGACGCCGATCCACATGCACGACCACGGTCACGGCACCGCCGCCTCCGGCCTGGTCATCGCCGTCCACGTCGGCTCGATGTACCTGCCCTCGCCCCTCACCGGCCGCCTCGTCGACCGCTGCGGCCGCATCGCCGTCGCCGCCACCTCCGGGATCACCCTGTTCGCCGCGGGACTGGTCGCTGCCCTCGCCCCGGACGACTCGGTCGGCCTGCTCGCCCTCGCGCTGGCGCTGCTGGGCCTCGGCTGGAACCTCGGTCTTGTCTCGGGTACCGCGATCATCACCGACACCGTGCCGCTGGCCACTCGAGCCAAGACCCAGGGGATGGTCGACGTCTCCATCGCCATCGCCGGCGCCACCGGCGGCCTGGCCTCGGGCGTCGTCGTCGACCTGGCGGGCTACCCCGTCCTCGCGCTGACCGGCGGCATCCTCGCGCTGGCCGTCCTGCCGGCCGTCACCGCCACGGCCCACGGCCGATGAGCGCGCCGGACCTTCGCCGAGCCGGGCCACGACCGCGGTATCCGGCACGCCTCGGGTAACATATTCCATGGATTTATGGATGAAAGCGGCGTGGAGGACCTCATGGCGGACAAGGCCACGAAGGCGCAGTTGTACGACGCATTCGCGGCCAGCGGGAAGGCGCTGGCCAGCGGAAAGCGCCTGGAACTGCTCGACCTGCTCGCCCAGGGCGAGCGCACCGTGGACGCGCTCGCCAAGGCGGCCGGGTTGAACCTGACGACCGCCTCCGCGCACCTGCAGATCCTCAAGCAGGCCGGCTTCGTCACCACCCGCCGTGAGGGGGTGCGCATTCACTACCGGCTCGCCGGCGACGACGTCGCCCAACTGTTCGCCCTCCTCCGCAGGGTCGCCGACCGTCACCAGGCGGCTGTCCCCGCCGCGCGGGACGCCTACCTCGGCGACGACGGCGGCCGCGAGGTCACCCGCGAGGAACTCCACGCCCGGGTGACGGCCGGGCAGGCCGTGATGCTGGACGTGCGCCCGGCGGAGGAGTATCTCGCCGGCCACATCCCCGGTGCCCTCTCCATCCCCGTCGAGGAGTTGACCGACCGCATCGGCGAACTTCCCGTGGACGTCGAGGTCGTCGTCTACTGCCGCGGCGAGTTCTGCGTTCTCGCCTACGACGCCGTACGGCTGCTGACCGAGAACGGCCGGCGCGCCATCCGCCTCAACGACGGCATGCTGGAGTGGCGTCTGGCGGACCTGCCCGTGGCCGCCGGAACGACGGACTGACGGGCCTTCCGTCGCGGCGAGGGGTGGACCCGGCGTTCGGCGTGGCGGGCGCGTTCGGCGTCGCAACCGACTCGTTCAGGTGATCGTCCGCGGTGCGTCGGCGTGCTGTCCGCGAGCGTTCTGATCACTGCGAACAATGGGGCGCCCTGATTCGAGCCGCCCGTCGGCACGCCTACGGAGAGGGCCTGTCATGGCCGTACCGACCTCGTTCGACCATCACTCGACCGGTTACAGCCTGCAGCGGGCCTACTGGCTCGCGCAGGCCTGCGACCTCGCCTACAAGTCCCGCGACGTCATCGAGGACCGCGCCCGCGTCTGGGGATTCGACCAGGTCCGCCATCACGGGACCCGGTTCAGGCCGCCCTTCCCGCTGGAGGACACCCAGGCTTACACCCTGGCCGGCGACCACATGATCCTCACCGCGTTCCGCGGCACCGAGCCGGCCCAGATCAAGGACTGGCTCTCCGACGCCACCACCCCGCCCCGGCCCGGTCCCGCGGGCACCGGCTGGGTCCACTACGGCTTCGCCGAAGCGCTGGAGTCGATCTTCCCCCAGGTCAAGGACACCCTGGCCGAGCTGCGCACCAACGGCCAGAAGGTGTACTTCACCGGACACAGCCTCGGCGGCGCCCTGGCGATGCTGGCCGGCGCCCGGATGTACCTGGAGGAGCCACGGCTGGCCGCCGACGGCGTCTACACCTACGGCCAACCCCGAACCTGTGACCGGGAGTTGGCCAAGGCCTACAACAAGGGTTTCGGCGGCCGCATGTACCGGTTCGTCAACAACAACGACATCGTGCCCCAGCTCCCACCGGAGCCCGCCTTCACCCACGTTCAGGCCCTGCGCTACATCGACTCCCACGGCCGGTTGCACGACTCCATGCCCCCGCTCGGCCGGCTCATGGACCGGGCCCAGGGAATGACCGCCGACACCTTCGCCCCCGCCGCGGACGGCATCCGCGACCACTTCATGCACAACTACATCGCCGTACTGGAGAAGAACCTCTCCGACTGATCCACGAACACCACCGGAGCCCGACTCCCGGGCCGGGCGGCAGCGCCCCCATCGGGCTCGGCGAATTCGAGGGGGCCGCTGCCGCAGCCTCACGGGCAGTCGGTGACGTTGCCGGCGAGGGCGATGGTGTCGCCGCCGTGGAGAACGGTGGTCCGGCACGCCAAGTCGGGCTGTGGGTCTGCCCTTTGCCGGGTCAGGGCATGAGTCGCGACATCGTGGCGAGCGGCAGGGACGGGTTGGCTGCTGCTGCCTGGGCCACCTGCCAGTCGTCGTCGGTCAGGAGGTCGACGACGGTCCGGGAAGGCAGGGCCGGATGGCCGGCGGCCGTGCGCCGGGCCCGTTCGTCCGACAGGCAGGCGAGGAGTGACAGCGGCGTCGCGTTGTCGTGCTGGGCCACCTCGCGAAGCACCTTGGGTACGGGCGGTTCGTGCCGGGTCAGTTCTTCCAGCAGCGCCGGCGACGCCTCCGGGTTGGCCGCCACCTTGGCGATCACCCGGACGCCATGTCGTTCCACCATGTCGCGCAGTCGGGCGTCGGAGAGACCCGGATGCGGCGCGACGGATTTGACGACCTTCGCGTCGAGGTCGGCGGCCAGCGCGTCGCGGATCTCCGGCGGCAGATCACGCCGTTGGGCCAGCAGCATCCGCATCGCCGGCTCCGGAGACTTCGCCAACTCCTCGACCTCGGCGGGGGTGGCGGTGGCGATCCGGGGGAGAAGAGTGGAGGGCATCTTGTCAATGCCGGCCAGGGTGGTGAGCACGTCGAGCGGCACTCGCGGGTTGAACGCGAGCCTGCGTCGTACGTCGGGGTCGCGGTCCGTGGCCAGCACGCGCATCAGCGCCTCGTCGATCGCCGGGTTCTCGGCGAGTTCGCCCCGGACACCGGGGACGGGATCGCGCGCCAGCCGTTCGCCGATCCGCGGCGGCAGGTCCGGGCGGGCGGCGAGCGCCCAACGCAGTTGCAGAGAGGGATGGTCGGCGAAGCCGATGACCGCCTCGGTGGGCGTGGCCGGGTTGCCCAGTGCACTGGCGTGCATCTGGTGCCGGACGTACTCGTGGGAGCCGTCGCACGAGGCACCCGGCGGCAGATCGCAGTCGGGTTCCGGGCAGTTCGGATCGTGGACGAAAGGCGTTGTCTTTCGGTCGCATACGAGGCAACTCCGCGCCGGAGCCGACCCCTCACCGGTGAGCAGCATCGCCAGCACGGTCGGCGGCGTGGCCTCGTTGGCCGCCACCGCGCTGCGGACGTCGGCGTGCGGGTGCCGTGCGAGCCGGACCGCCATCTCCGAAGTCGTCCACAGCGCGAGCTCGCTGACGACCCGTATGTCCGGGTCGGCGGCGAGGGTCTCCACCACGTCGGAAGGCAGGCCGGGGCAGGCAGCCAGCCTCTCCCGGTGGTCCACGACCGGATCCTCGGCAAGCACGCGAGCCCACTTTGCACGGCCGGCGTTCCCGTCGAGCAGGGCGAGCGCGGCACGCGGCTGCCGGACCGGATCGATGTCGGCGACGGTCAACTTGCCCTCGTAGGCCAGGCCCACCGCCGCCTCCGCGACCCGCCCCGCCAACGCGACCGCCTGCGTGTGACCGAGGTCCTCGCGGTCGGCAAGGGTCCGGGCGAGTTCCTCGTCCGCGATGTCGATCAGCCGGTCGACCAGTTCGGACGGCAGGGCGGGATTGCCGGCGAGTCCGTACAGCAGATGGTTCACAGGCCCATCCTGTCGGACCGCGATCGAACGGCTCCTGGATTTTCGACGGTGGCGGTCGCTCGGAAGCGGACGGACAGCCGACGAAGCTCCCTCACAGCCCGAAACCTCTTGCCGCCAGCCCGCATTCGCTACACCTCGCGGTCGCCCTGCCAGGTGAGGTACGTCAACGCGGCCAGTCCGCCGTTCGCCAGGCCTTTGTAGGTCACCTTCCGGGCGGGGCCGAGTTCGTGCGCGAGCCGCCTCGCCAGGTCTTTCCCCTCGCGGAACAGCCGCTCCCACTCGGGTTCGTGCCGGTCGTCCTGCCTGTCCCGGATGTACAGGTTCAGTGTGGTGTCGATCGCCGTCGCCCATGCGTACAGGTCGGCGACGAGGCCGTCGGACAGGTGCAGGGCGGCCGCGGGATCGTCGGGGGCGAAGTTCCCGAATTTCTCGGCGCGCAGCGGCCAGGACCCGAATTCGCCTTCGACGACGATGTCCAGGGGATGCGGTGGTGTGCCGTGACTGTCGCGTTCCCAGTGCAGGCGATCGCAGCCCCAGCACACCCACTTGGCCGACCTGTGGCGCTCGTCCCAGTGGCGCACCGCCCACGCAGGCCCGAGGTGGCGGGCCAACATCTGTGCGACGGCCAGGCCTTGCTTCACGTGCTTGCGCAGGTGTGGGCGGGAGGGGAAACCCTCCGCCGGGCGGGACGACGACCACGCGTTCAACGCGTCGGCCAGATCCTTCGGCAGGCCGAACCGGGAGTCGTCCAACGGGACGTTGAGGGTGAACACGTCGAGGTCACCGGATCCGCCGCCCTCGTACGGCTCGTACAAGGGCGACGGCTCGCTCCGGGCCCGCACCAGCAGCAGGCGGGGTTCTTCGAAGGACACGTCGGGGTCCGCCCTCACAGACGACCGTGCTCGGGAACGAGCGTCTCGCACCCGTCGCACAGCACAAGATGGATCCGTCTGCTCTCCCGCAGTGAACCAGCCACGCCACATCGTTCACAGGTGACCTTGCTGCGGTCGACGAAGACCTGGATGACGGCGTGGAAGCGGTCGGACTCGGCGTCCGTCCAGTCGACGCCGTGCTTCCACGGTCGCGGGGACGCCTGGAAGGCCAGGGACGCGAACTTCTGCTTCGCCGCATGGAGTTCGTAGTCGGGGAATTCCGCGACCACCGCCTGGTGGCACTCCAGCAGGAGTTGCCGCCAGCCGGGTCCCACGTCGAAGTCGTACGCCGGATCCCGGTGCCGCAAGTGGTGCCTGACCGGCTCCAGCATGTCGCCCGGAGCCGGAGAATGCGCAGACATCCGTCCCCTTCCCGCAGTTACGATGCCCGATGCTACGGGTCGGGGCTCGCACGACCACCTGTTAGCGTGCGTGGATGGAAGATCTGGGACCCGTGACGTGGCCGCCGGAGCCGGTCAGGACCAAGAGGCTCGTGCTGCGTGAGCCCGAGACCCGGGACCGTGAGGCGTTCATCGAGCTGTACGCCTCAGCGGAGGTGCACACCTACCTCGGCGGCCCCCGACCACGTGACGAGCTTGAGCAGGAGATGCCTGAGGTGCCCGGGCGGCGGCCCGGGAGTTTCGTCGTCGATCTCGACGGGGCGATGATCGGCCAGATCCTGCTCAGGAGAGCAACCGGGCACAGTCACCCGGCTGCCGAGGGGAAGGCCGATCTCGGCTACCTGTTCCTGCCGCGGGCGTGGGGATTCGGGTACGCCGCCGAGGCGTGCGCGGCGGCACTAGGCTGGCTCGCCGGCGTCCTTCCCGGCGAGCCGGTGGTGCTCACCACCCAGACCGCCAACCTCGGCTCCATGCGCCTCGCCGCGAAGCTGGGGTTCACCGAGGTGGAGCGGTTCGAGGCCTGGGGCGCCGAGCAGTGGCTCGGCATGCGGTCCCCGGTCACGCCGTCCGATTGAGTTAGTGACGGGACCGCCGGGGAGCACCGGCCCATCCATGCGCGCGAGCGGCCTGCAACCGCGAACTGCCCGCGCGCAGGCCCGGCCTCACCTCAGCCGAGGTACGCACCCGTGAGCGCGAGGACGGCCGAGCCGTCGTTGTCGGCGAGCTTGGTGGCCGTGAAGGTGCGCGACCAGTCGGAGGTCTGGAGCCGGAACGCGGGACGCTCGGCGGTGAGTGCCTCAAGAACGGTGACCGCGGCCTGTTCGGGGGTCTGCGCGGCGTTGGCGAACTGCCCCTGGGTGCGGGTGACGTAGGCGCGCAGCGGCTTCGCGTAGTCGCCCGCGGCGGCGATCACCTCGGCCGGGTCGAGGCCGATGTTGTTGACGAACTCGGTGGCCACAGCCCCGGGTTCGACGACGGAGACGGTTACTCCGAGGGTGCCGACCACGGGGGCGAGGCTCTCCATGAAGCCCTCGACCGCGAACTTGGCCGCGCAGTACGCCTCGTTGAAGGGCTGGCCGACGACTCCGCCGACCGAGGTGACGGTGATCAGCCGGCCGCCGGCGGCGCGCAGGTGCGGCAGCGCGGCCTTGGTGGTCTGTACGACGCCGAAGAAGTTGACCTCCATCACGCGGCGTACGTCCTCGACGGTCTCGTTCTCGATCGTGCCGACGTGGCCGGCGCCGGCGTTGTTGACGAGGGCGTCGAGTCGGCCGTAGTCGGCGACGACGCCTTCCACCGCGGCGGTCACCGAGTCCGGGTCGGTGACGTCGAGCCGGCGGATGTCGAGCGTGACCCCGGCGCGCTTCGCGGCGTCCCGGAGCGCGCCCGCCCGGTCCGGGTCGCGCAGGGTGGCGACGGTGGTCCATCCGGCGCGGGCCGCTCCGACGGCGGCTTCCAGGCCGATGCCGGAGGAGGTGCCGGTGATCAGGACGACTTTGGAGGACATGGCTGCGCCTTTCTGGGGCGTACGGAGGGGGCACAGGGTGCTCAGAAAGCTCGTAGAGAATACTTATGGAGTACCACCATTATTGTCAACCGTGGTGGTCGGTGACTGGTTGGCCTAGGCTTCGGGCATGAACGCCCCGGACCAGCTCACCGCCGAGGTGATCGCCCTCTTCGCGAAGATCACCGCCCTGTACAGCCGCGAGTACGAGACGGCCTCGGCCCATCACGGCCTCACTCCGCAGCAGGTCAAGGTGCTGCTCACGCTGGACGAAGCGCTCCCCATGCGGCGCATCGCGGAGCGACTGGGTGCCGACCCCTCCAACTTCACGGGGATGGTGGACCGGCTCCAGAGCCGCGGCCTGGTCGAGCGCGTGCCGGACCCCACCGACCGACGGATCAAGCGCATCGCCGCCACCGAGGCCGGCAAGGCGGCCGCACAGGACCTGCGCGACCGCCTCCGGTTCGCGACCGACCCGCTGGTCGCCCTCGACGGCGCCCAGCGGCGGGACCTGCGGGACCTGCTCCAGCTGATGGTCGACTCCCAGCGCCCGGGCGGCTGACCGGCGGCTGAGCGGCAACTGAGGGCGTCCGATCCCGAGGCGCGGGTCCGCGACACCCGCCACCGGTGCCGGTGCGTACCGGGAAGTTGCGCGGGGGTGCGGGCATGGTGGACATGTGATCGTGCTTGCCGTCGTCAGCGCCGTCGTGGGCGCCGCCAGCAATGCCGTGGGGACGGCGTTCCAGCGCAAGGCCGCCTCCTCGGTGTCCCGGGGCGGCGGCCTTCGTCTGCTGGCCGCGCTCGTCCGGCGTCCCGCCTGGATGGTCGGCATCGCCGGCGTCACGGGCGCCGCCCTGTTCCAGGCCCTGGCCCTGGTGAACGGGCCCATGGCGCTGGTCCAGCCGCTGTTCATCCTGGAGCTGCCGTTCGCCCTGCTGATCGCGGTTCCGCTGATGCGTCGCAGGTTGCCCGCCGCGGGCTGGTGGGCGGTCGCGGCGGTGGTCACCGGGCTCGCCGTGGTTCTCGCCGCCGCGGCGCCGGAGGGCACCCGGAACCAGGCGGGCATGGACCGCTGGGTGCCAGTCCTGGCGCTGGTGCTGGGCGCGATGGCCGTGGCCGTCGTCCTCGCCCGCCCGTCGCGCTCTTTGCTGTTCCGCGCGGCCGCGCTCGCCACGGCCGCCGCGCTCGGAAACGCCCTGACCGCCGCGCTGATGAAGTCGGCCACGGGGAGACTCGCCCAGGCCGGTCTGCCCGCGTTCCTCACCAGCTGGCAGACCTACGGCTTCGCGCTCGTCGGCGTCAGCGCGCTCCTGCTGCTGGAGAACTCGCTCCAGGCCGGTTCCCTGGCCGCCTCTCAGCCCGCCCTGACCATCGGTGACGCGACGATGAGCCTCGCGCTGGGCGTGGCCCTGTTCGACGAGCGGATTCGCACGGGCTGGTGGCTGGTGCCGGAGCTGGCCGGCGCCTTCCTGATCCTGTGGGGCGTCGTCCGGCTGACCCGCGTGGTGCCCCGCCTCGTCGAACTCGCGCATTAGGGGCAGTGCGGCGGGCGCGCCGCCTTGTTTCTCCGGAGAGCGCGAAGAGTAAGGTATTCATCGACTGATGAATTACTGCTCTCCGAAGGGTGGGGCCGTGATGGAGCGGACAACGTGTTGTGTGGTCGGGGGTGGCCCCGCAGGCATCGTGCTCGCCCTGCTGCTGGCCCGGGCCGGCGTCGATGTGACGGTGCTGGAGAAGCACGGCGACTTCCTGCGCGACTTCCGCGGCGACACCGTGCACCCCTCGACGCTGGCGCTGCTGGACGACCTCGGACTTGCCGAGCGCTTCGCCCGGTTGCCGCAACGCCGGGTGCGGACCGTCCAGTTGCCCGTCGGGCCCGGCCGGTCGCAGGTCACGGTCGGGGACCTGTCGGTGCTGCGCGGACCGTACAACTACGTGGCGATGGTGCCCCAGTGGGACCTGCTGGACCTCCTCGCGGACGAGGCCCGGCGCGAACCGACCTTCCACCTGCGGATGAACACCGAGGCGATCTCCTTCCTCATGGAGGGCGGAAGGGTGAGCGGGGTGCGCTACCGAACCTCCGACGGCGAGGTCGGTGAACTGCGCGCCGTCCTCACCGTCGCCTGCGACGGCCGCGGCTCGCTGGCCCGCTCGCGGCAGGAACTGGGACTGCACAGCTTCGGCTGCCCGATGGACGCATGGTGGTTCCGGCTGCCCCGGCGCGACGGCGACCCGAGCGGACTCGTCGGCGGGGCCGGCGACCGCTTCCTGACTGCGATGATCGACCGCGGGGACTACTGGCAGTGCGCCGCGCTCATCCCCAAGGGTGCGGACCGCGAGCGCCGCGCCGCCGGTCTCGACCGGTTCCTGGCCGACTACGGCGCCGCCGTCCCCTGGATCGCGGACCGTACGCACCAACTGCAGTCGTGGGACGAGGTGAAGCTCCTCGACGTACGCCTGGACCGGCTGCGCCGCTGGCACCGCCCCGGACTGCTGTGCATCGGTGACGCCGCCCACGCGATGTCCCCGGTCTTCGGCATCGGCATCAACCTCGCCGTCGAGGACGCCGTGGCCGCCGCCCGCCACCTCATCGAACCGCTGCGGCGCGGGAGCGTGGGGCTGCGCGATGTGCGGGGTGTGCAGCGCCGTCGCCTTCCCACCACGGTTCTCACGCAGACGCTCCAACGGGCCGCCCACGCCCGGTTCATCGCGCCCGTCCTGCGGGGGCAGCCGCCGCTCGGCAATGTGGACAGGGCCCGGCGCGTGGCAGGCCTGCTGGCGGGGTCACGGTGGGTACGACGTCTGCCCGCCTACTTCATCGGGTACGGCGCACGGCGCGAACGCCCGCCGCACGCGGCCGTGCGCTAGCGGATCCCGCACGGGCGCGGCCGGTCAGAAGCTCGGTACGTGGGTCAGGAGGCCCGCGAGGCGCTCGGCCGGTTCGAACAGGGGGCACAGGCGGGCGTATTCGGCTGTCGGGCCGGTCGCCGGAGTCAGCCGACGGGCGGGGGCGATGACCGTCTGCAGGGCCAGACCGCGGCCCGCGATGGCGTGGTGGAGGCTCCACAGTACGGGAATCGTGATGTTGACCGGCTCGCGCCCGCAGGAGACGAGGGCGACGGCGCCCCGCAGATGCTCGGTGGCCGCCACCGCCTCGACGAGTTCCGTGAACGGGGCGGTGAGGTCGTCGAGCAGCGTCGTGCGGGCGATGCCCGGCACGTGCGCACGCGGGACGAGGTCGCACTTGGTGAACGCGAGGACCAACGGGGTGAGTTGACGGCCGCGCTCGGTGAGGGCCTGCCGCAGGCAGTCCGCCGCCCGCCGCAGTTCGGCGCGGTACGCCGTGTCGTCGAGGAGCCGGGGCGCCTCGGCGAAGAGCACGAAGCCGTCCGCCGTGAGGGCGCGGCGACGCAGTCGGCGTCCGGTCGGCCCGCTCAGCTCCCGGTACTCGTGCCAGCGCAGCGGAAGGACCGCGCGCCCGCGGTAGTGGAGCGCGAACTCGAACACACTGCGCTCCCCGGGGTGTTGGGGGCGGCGGCCCGCCAGCACGTCCTCGGCCGCGGCGGTCAGCGTGTCATGGTCGGCCGAGGCCCGGGCGCGCAGGCCGAATCCCTTGATGCCGTCCCGCATCGCCGCGTACATGAGCGAGACATAGGTGGTCTTGCCGACCCCGCTGTGGCCCAGCATGACGAAGTCCATCGGCCTCCTTCGGACAAGGGGAGAGCGGCGCGGGCGGGGGAGCGCGGGAGAGGGAGGGCAGGTGCGGGGCGGGCGGCGGCGATGCGCGCGGCCACGCTGCCATGGTGCCGGGATCGCCCCGGTGAGAAACGGTCAAGTGACGGGATGCGGCCCTGGTGAAGGGCGGCGGGGGCGATACGGAAATCGCCCACATGTGCTATCTCGTCCGTCTGATACTCGGACAGGCTATTTATGCGCTAAGTTCCTCGCATCCCTGCATCGCCCGCCTGCCGCGTCGCGGGCGGTGGGGGACGAGGGGGGACGTCCGTGCATGTTCAATCCAGCGGCAGGGTCCGCGCGGCCACCGGGGGGCGGTGGCCGCAGGGCACGCTCATGGTCAATCTGGCGGCTGACGACCGGGAGGCGTTACTGAGTCTGGGGCGCACCGTTCGGTACGAGACGGGTGACGTCCTGATCCGGGAGGGGAGTAGCGACACGACCGTACTCCTTCTCCTCGACGGCTGTGTGAAGGTCGTCGGTGTCGCCGAGGACGGCGGCATCACCCTGCTCGCCTTACGGGTGCGCGGGGAACTCGTCGGGGAGGTGTCGGCGCTCGACGGCCAGCCACGGTCGGCCACGGTGATCGCCGCCCGCCCCACCGTCACCCGCGCGATCACCGGCGCCTTGTTCCGTGACTTCCTACGGGACCGTCGCGGCGCCGCCGACGTCGTACAGCGGTCCGTCCTGGGCAAGTTGCGGGGTGCCACCCGCTATCGCATCGACGGAAGCAGCGGTACGGCCGCCGTCCGGCTGGCCCGGGCGCTCGACAACCTGGTCCGCAGCTACGCCCGTGCCGTGCCGGAAGGGCTGCGGATCGACGTACCGCTCAGCCATTCGGACCTGGCGGCCCTGGCCAGTGTGTCCGAGGCGAGTGTCCAGCGCGCCCTGCGCAGCCTGCGGGCCGCGGGAGCCGTGACGACCAAATACCGCATGGTCGTGATTCGCGACGCGGACATCCTGCGTGCCATCGCCGGACAGAGCGGCTGGCCGGCCGCCGACGGCCCCGATGTGACCGCCGCTCCGCGTCAGCCCAGGCCGCCCCGGCCGAAACGGGCCACACCGACGTCGCCGTCCGCCGCGGAACCCGTGCGCGTCGAGTCCGGAGTGAGCGAGGGCGACCCGCTGTCCGAGGCGGGCTGAACCCACCGGGCGACAGCCTGAAGTTGTTTCGGCGCATTGCTGTGAATGCGTCACCTGACCACATCTGGCCGTGCCACCCCACTGACAGTGGACCGGTGACAACCGGCCACTCAGGGGGGTGCGGTGTGAGACGTCCCGCATGGTTTCGGTTCCGGTCGAAGGAGAGCACGTCGGCGAGTCCCGCACTCCCGGGCCCGACGTTCCGTCAGCCGCAGAACCTGGCAAAGGAGTTGGAGGAACTCTCGGTCCACCCGAGGCTCGTCCCGTACAGCAGGGCACTGGCGGAACTGGCGACATCGGTACGGCAGGGCACGGGCCTGGAAGTGTGGGCCGGTGGCAGCCTGGTCGCGGCCTACGGCGGGCCCGACGCCGTCGCTCCCGGCGACGGGGGACGCAACGGGGGCCGGTTCGGGTTGCTGCCCACGGGCCTGGTCTTCGTCCCCCTGATCATCACCTGGGCGGGGCTGGGGGCGGCCGCCTGGGCGAACCAGCGGATGAGCGAGCGGCCCGGCGACGCCAAGGGCACCTTCCTGACACTGTGGCAACAGGGCTTCGACGGCCATCTGTGGTCCGTTCTGCGCTTCGACATGATGGCGCTGTGGACCGTGCTCACCCTGCTCGCGCTGGCCACCACGACGATGCTGCGCCACCGTTGGGAACAGCGGGACGAGGACGAACGCCTCGCCCTGTCCCGACGGTTGTCGAACGCCCTGGCCCAGACCGAGGCACTTGCCGCGCGCGCCGCCATCGCCGCGCCCCGCGAGTTCACCGAAGTACTCCAGCGGTCGGCCGAACAACTGCGTGACCTCATCCAGCGGGTCTCCGGCCTGCAGGAGAACGCCCGTACCGTCGTCGGCCAGGCCGACGGGGCCACCGACCGGGCCACGACCGCGCTGACCACGCTCAACTCGGCACTCGCCGCCCTGCGCGCCGGTGCCTCCGAGGTGCGGACGGCCGTCCAGGGCGCGACCACCGCCGCGGGGGTGGTGGCCCGCAGTGCCCAGGAGATGAAGGAGGGTCTCGCCGGTTCCGTGACCGGTCTGCGGGACGCGGTCGCCGATGCCGGCCGCGTGGCCGCCGAACAGATCGGCGCCGCGGGGGAGTCGGTCGCCGCCCGGTTCGACGCGATCGCCTCGGCCGCGGACCAGCGCGAGGCGGCGATCACCCAGCACGCGGCCGCCTCGCTGGAGCAGGTGGGCGCCGAGGCGCGGGGCGTCCTGGAGAAGACGCGGGCGTCCATGGCCGAGTCGTCGCAGATGCTGACGTCCTCGGTGCGCGACCTGGACGGGACCATGGCGGGCCTGCCCTCCGCCCTGGAGACATCGGCTGCCGAGGGCGCCGACCGCATCGGCACGGTGTACGACATGGCCGTCACCGCCCTCGCCTCCTCGCTGCGCCGCGAGGTACTCGCGGTCTCCGCCGAACTGTCCAACCGCATCACTCAATTGCACGTCGTGGTTTCCGCCCAGGAAGCCGTGCAGCACCAGGTGCGCAAGGACCAGGACCAGGCCGAGGATCATCTGCGGTCCACCCTCACGGAGTTCGAGGAACTGCTGCGCCGGGTCACCGCAATCCTCCGGGAGGCGGTTCCCGCCGAGCCGGCCGACGACCCGGGATCGGCGCATACGTCCGGACACCCGCAGCACGCCCGCGCGCGAACCGCACCGGCCGCACCCACGACCCACACCGAGGTGGGCGAACCTACCGAGGACGGAGAACACCGGGCGGGCGACGACCACTTCGTGGGCGGCGACCACCCCGAGGACGCGGTACACCCCGAAGACGCGGTGCCCTCCGAGGACGTGGCCCATCACGAGGTCGGGGGACACCCCGACGACGATCAGAGCCGGGCGCCGCACCCGCCCACGGCCGCGTCCGCTCCCGCCGACGAGACCAGGGAGCCGATCCGGTGAGCAACCGGTCCAGGCGCGGCGCGGCGCCCTACTTCGCGGGATGGCTCTTCGCCGATCTGTTACTGGTGATCGTCCTGGTGGTCCTCGGCAGCCAGGTCACCCAAGCGGGCGGGGCCGACCAGGGGAAGGAGACGAAGAGCCCGACGCCCACGGCGGGGGAGAGCGGGCGCCCCGAGCCCACCGACTCCGGGAGGCCGACGTCCTCGCCCCGGCCCGCCGGACTCGACCCCACGACACAGTCGATCAGCGTCCGGGCGGACGCGGACGAGGTGATCGCCCAAGACGCGGACGCGACCGCCTCCGTGCGGCATCAGGTCGACCGGAAGATCACCCGGTTCGACGGGCGGACGGCCGCGTTCGTCATGGTCTTCGGCACGGTCCGCGGACCGGGCGGCGGCATGGACATCGGGCGCAGCGACGCCTACGCCACGGCGGTGGCCAAGCTGCTGCCCAAGTCCGCGCCCGCGTTCTTCCCGCCGTACTCCAAAAAGATCATCCGCGGCTATCACGACGGCAGTCCCGCCATCAAGAACGGGACGGCCCGGATCGAACTGTTCTTCCTGCAGCGGTGACCGACCCCGCTGACTCCCCTCGCACAGCGAAGTACCCCGACGCAGCCCAACGGAGCGTGGACCGACGTGACCGCCTTCAAGAAGAACCCGACACTGACCGACCTGCGTGACTTCACCGAACAGACCCTGACCATGTTCAGCGGGCTCGACATCCCCGACATTCCGGAGGCGTACGCCTCGCGCGACCGTGCCCAGGCGCTCGCCGCCGAGCTCCAGTCGCGGCTGGCCGCACCCGTCACCATCGGTGTGGTCGGCGAGTACTCGGTGGGCAAGTCCCTGCTCCTCGGCACCCTGCTGGGCAAGCCCGACCTGCTGCCCGTGGAGGCCGGCCCGAGCACCGGCAACATCACCGTCCTCGAACTGTCGCGCGGCGAACCGGGCAGCTCGACCCGGAAGTCCGACACCGCGGAAGTCACCTTCCTCACCGAGAGCCAACTCGCCCAGTGCGTGGGCGTGATGCTGGAGGAACTCGTCCGCGCGCTGGACGAGCGGCACCCGCAGCTCGGCGCGGCCGCTGCGCTGGCCGGGTACAACCCCGTGACGGACGAGCGGGGTTGGGGGCCTTTCGACGCCTGGTACCCGCGCCTGTGGCCGTCCCCGGGCGGACCCGTGCAGCACGAGGCCATCGGCGCCCTCTACCGGGACGCCGTCACCGAACTGTGCCGGATCCGGGACGCGGCCCTCAGCCAGCGCGACCTGCTCGGCAAACCGGTCGGCGTGGCCACGGCCGTGATGGACGAGGCACTGACCCTCGAAGCCGCCCAGCGCACCCCCGAGGTTCCGCCCAAGCGGGTGGTGCGGCCCTTCGACATGGCGCAGCTCAGGCATTCCGACGCGGGCGCCGCCCAGGAGGCCATGCGCCGTGCCTTCCCGCTCGTCGAGCGGGTCACCGTGCAGGTCACGGTGTCGCCCGACCACTGGGACCTGGCCGGACTGATCTCGGACGACACCCCCGTACGGCTGATGGACTTCCCGGGCATCAACGCCGCCGGGTCCTCCGGCCGTGACACCTTCCTCAGCCGGCGCGAGATGGTGTCCGTGCACACGATCCTGCTCGTGATCAGCGCCCTGCGCCCGGAATCCAAGGGGGCCTCGGCGTTCTGGGACATGCTCACCGCCGACGGCCGCGAGGCCCAGGCCCTGGCCAGCGCCGCCCTCGTCGCGGCGAACGCCTTCGACCTCGCCAAACCGCCCGCCCTGCGCGCCGTACCGGACGGACCGCTGCCCCTGCGGCAGTTGCTCGCCCACTCCGCGGAGATCAATGGCATCCACGTCTACGGCAACAAGTTCGTGCAGCACCGGGAGAACGGGATCGTCGTCACCTCCTCGATGGCCGCGATCCGCGCCTACCAACTGCCGTACACCAAGACGTCCGAGGAGACCAGGGACCGTATCCAGAAGGCTCTGCGGGACCTCGATCCCCCCGGAGTCAAGCGCTGGGAGGACATCGCCGGCCGGCTGCGGCAGGCCGACGAGGGCAACCCGTGGTCGGACCGGCTGCGCGCGTACGACAGCGACGGCGGCATCGAGCGGCTGCGCCGGCTGGTCGAGAGCCACGTGCGCGAGCACGGCCTCGACCAGAAGCTGGAACGAGCGCGCAGTTCGCACCGCAAGCTGTGGCGCGAACTGGCCGTGCTGCGGGGCCTGGTGCGCCGGGCGCGCGGCGAGGAGCCCCCGGAGGAGTACCGGGAACTGGCCGAGAAGCTGGGCGAGTTCCGCGAGCTGCTCGACCAGATGCTGCCCACGCTGTACGAACTGCGGTCCTCCGGCAACAGCGTGAACGGCGGGTACGACGGCGCATCGGCTGCGGACCTGGGCGGACGGCCGCCCCAGCGTGAGGACATAGCGGCATCCGTGCGCGACGACGTGTTCGACTGGCGGGAGTGGCAGGAGCTCCTGGGCCGTGCCGAGCGCGACGGTCACCATCTGGTGCCGCGCAGCCAGCCCCCCTCGCGCACGGGCATCAAGCCGATCGTCAGGCCGGGCCGCAGCCCGTCCGTGAACGAGGACCCCGACGCGGTCGAGGACACCGCGGACGTCACGGACGCGTTCCTGACGAAGTTCCGGACCCTGGTGGACCGGCGCATCACCGATGGGCAGGCGCAGCTCCGGGTCTGGTTCGAGGGCTGGGCGGCCCACTGGCAGGACGAGTTCGGACCGCTGCGCGAGTGGATGCTGGACCCGTCCGTCGACAAGCTGCTCGGCGACCTCTTCACCCGGCTGCGCGGCGGTGAACGCAAGGCCGACCGGCAGCTGGACCACCTCTGGACGGCGCTGAACCCGGCCGAAGTGCGCCCGCAGATCGAGGACCTGGTGGTGGCGCCCGGTCCGACGCCTCAGGAGCAGGAGAACCGGTTCCCGATGCGCGCCCCGCACGCGCTGCCCTGGGACCACCGGATGCCCAGGCTCGACGACCAGCGTTCCGAGGAGCGCGAACGGCACCCGATGCTCGTGGTGCAGCTGCGCCAGCACACGGCCGACGCGGCCGCCCGGCTCGTCACCGAGCACCTCGGCCAGGCCCTGGCCCGCGTGGAGCGGGACCTGGTCGGCCTGTACTCGAAAGCCGCCGACTTCCTGCCCCAGGAGAACGAGATCCGCCCGCCCCGCAAGCCCCGCTCCACCGGCACCGGTGCGACGGGGGATGCCCCCGAGACCCCCGAGACCCCCGCGGAAGAGCCTCTCGACACGCTGATCCGAGACTGGAGCGCCGACTGACATGAGCAACGAGCTGACCATCACCTTCAGCGTGCCGCCGGGCGGCCCGGCCTCCGGTGTCGTCCCCATCGGACGCAAGCAGTTCCGGCTGCACACCGGACCGGACGGCATCACCCTGCCCGAAGTCCTCCTCCAGTCGGAGGAGGAGAGCGGCGGCAGCCGCATGGTGACCGTCCACCTGCCCGCCCGCATCGAGGTCCTCACGCCCAGCGGCGGGCTCGTACCCGCCCATGTGGCCCAGGCCCTGGTGGACTGCTGGGTGTCCCAGGAGTTCACCTCGCTCACCGTCGACGGGCCGCGCACGCTGTCCTCCGGCACTCCGCTGCCGACGGCCCTCGTCCACCCCGTGTCCGGACCGCCGCTCGCCCCCGACGACGAACCGCTGCGCCTGGAGGTCCTGTGGAGCGTGGACTTCGCGTCCGACGACCACGCGGGCACCGCGCGAGGCAGGGTGCTGCTGGAGTTCGCGCCGCCGGGCGAGGCCCCGGGCCCGCCGCCACCGGTGGAGGACGACGAGGAGTTCCTGCTCCTGCGGGACGTCACGGGCAGCACCCACGAGCACGAGTTCGTCGTCATCGACTTCGGTACGACCGCGTCCACCGCGACCCTGCACGATCCGACGCGGATCCGGGCCCGGCTGGTCGACCCCGCGCAGACCATGTCCCTGGCGGAGAACCTGACCGAGCTGCTCGCGCCGCCGGCCGACGCACCGGTCGAGTGGCGCAAGGAAGTCGAAGGACTGCTCTCCGGCACCGTCGCGCTCCCGCGCCGCGGCGCGGAGATCTCCGGTGCCGAGGCACTGGCCCGGGTGGGCGACGCCGACGTGGCCGACGCCCTGATGCTGCGCGTGGAGGCGCTGCGCGAACAGGCGGGCTCGGAGCTCCGTCAGTGGCTGAACCGGCGCCTGCACAGTGGTTACGCCGACGTCATCGGCACTCCGCCGCTGCACCGGCACGGCCTGCGCTCCGTCGAGTACCAGGACGAGTCCGGCCAGCTCACCAGCGCTCCCGCCAGCACGCTGCGCGAGAAGGAGTACGAGGACGGGACCACCCCCGACCATCCCAGAGACCGCCGCTTCGCCCTGCACGGGGGCCTGACCGGCATCAAGCGCGCGGCGCTCCAACTGACCCCGGAGTCGGTCGTGGGCACCGACATGTCGGCCGACCACCTGGCCCAGCACATGTACCTGTTGTTGGTGGACGGGGCCGAACAGACCACGCTCAACCCGGCGTTGAACACGATGAGCAGGTTCGCCACGGTCGTCGTGACGTATCCGACGACCATCCTGCCGGAGGTCCGGGAGAAGCTGGGCAAGCTCGTCCGTGCGGCACTCGGCGGCCCACGGGTCGTCATGGACTTCGACGAAGGTCTGGCCGCCGGGCTCTTCTTCCTGATGAGCGACCTGACCGACAACCTCAACGCGGGCCTGGAGGCGCTGCGCGCACGCTGCCGCCGCGTCGGGGAGAAGCAGGACCCGCCCACCTGGCAGCGCATCATGCTCGTGATCGACATCGGGGGCGGCACCACCGACATCGCGCTGCTGCGGCTGACGCTGGTCGACCAGACCCCGAAGCTGGAACCGAGCCAGGAGTTCGTGGCGGGCCGCGACTACCGGCTGGAGCCCGAACTGCTGGGCTCCACCGGCCACGAGCGGCTCGGCGGTGACCTGTTGACGCTCCAGGTCTTCTACTGGATCAAGGCTCGGCTGGTGGACGAACTGAGGCCGACGGCACGGCCGGAGACGGACGACGCCGGCGGCGCCGGGGCGGCGCAGGGGAGCGCCCCGACCGCGACGGCCGACCCCAAGCCCCGCCGCTCGTACGCGGAGACCGTGGCCGAACAGGCCGCGGACGAGCTGGACACCATCGTGTCCGACGAGGTCCGCCGGGTGCTCGCGAGCGAACTGCCCACCGACTGGATCGGCGTGGAGGACTCGACCGAGTGGAGCCGGCGCAAGCAGCGCTTCGACCAGTTGTGGCGGCTCGCGGAACAGAAGAAGCGGGAGCTGGGGGCGCCGGGTGCGAAGCAGGCCGTACTGGAGCCCGACACGGTGGCCAACATCCTCAACGCGGGACCGCACCGGCTGAGCGAGGTGCGCGGGGAGATCACCCTGGACTCCGGCCAGTTCGACAAGCTGGTGCAGCCGGTGCTGCGGCGGGCCGCGGCGCTCGGCGCCGACCTGGTCCGCGGCTCCTTCCGGCGGATCCTGCAGGAGAACGCGCTGCGGCGCGAGCAGGGGCTGCGGGAGCTGCCCGAGCCGCAGCTCGACCAGGTGGTGCTGTCGGGCCGTACCAGCCGGATGGCGCAGCTCAAGCTGCAGGTCGAGGCGGAACTGCGGCAGAACGGGACCGACGGCGAGGGCGAGGGGAAGCTGGGCTGGCACGAGGCCACCCAGTTGTCCGCGGAGGTGGCGTTCGCCAAGCAGGCGACCTCGCTGGGCGCGGCCTGGGCCCACACGGTGCGCAACGTCGCCGGACAGATCGACCACGACACCCACAACGGCGGACGCGCCGGAGCCACCGTCCGGCTGAGCGACCTGGACATCAGGCTGCAGGGCCTGTTCTCCAGCCTGCCGGCCGACTTCGGGCCGCGCGGCCACATGGAACGCGTCACGCCGCTGTTGCGGGCGGGCGACCCCTACATCGAACTGGACGGCTCGGGCCGGCTCGGGGTGCGGACCGGCTGGAACCCGCCGAGCCGGGTCCTGTCGATCCACCGCTACATCGGACCGGGCGACTCCCTCCAGTGGGGCGTGTTCGACCTCGCCCTCGCGGCGAGCGCGGAGGGCTTCATCCCCAGCCCGTCGGTCTGGCGGCCGCCGAGCGGCAGCGGACGCGGGGTGCGCTACCAGCTGGAGCTGGACAACCGGCTCGTCCCCCACATCCTGCTGTGCAACGGACCGGCCCATCTGCTCGTCGAGGGACGGGCGCTCGAACTCGACGGCGCGGCCCCCGGGCTCGCCTTCGACGCCGACCTGCCCAGCTGCTCCGTACCGGGCCGGATCTGCGTGAGCGCCGGCACGAACGACAACGGCGAGCGACAGCTGGTCGAGGTGTTCCCGCCGTCCGAGGCCGAGCTGGACGGAGACGCCGCCGTGTCCCCGACCGGCTACCTGCCGGAGTCCTTCCACGAGACGCTCGACCTGCACGAACTGCCCCAGCCGGGACGCCGGGCACGGATCACCGTGCCGCCCACCGAGGTCAAGGGCAGCTTCACCTACGAGTTCTACCTCGACCGGGGCGACGGCGCCCCCGTCTACCTGGGCTACCTCACCGCCGTACAGGACGGCCAGCACCACGCCACCCTCGACGCCCGGGGACGGCTGCGCGTGCACCGGGGCGTCGTTCCCTACCTGCCGGCCGGATCGCTGCGCCAGGTGGAGGAGTTCCCCGGACGGGTGCTGCGCGAGCGGATGGACCGCCCGACCACCAGGTTCAACCACCACTGGGACCCCAACAGCGGGAGGCACTGATGAGCGACGCGGAAGCGGTCGCGGCGGAAAGGGGAGTCCGCGGGCGGCTCATGGCCTGCGCCGAAGAGTTGGCCACGGTCATCGACGCGCGGTCGGAGTGCGGCCGGGCCGTCGTCGTCGCACTGGACGGGTTCTGGCGCTCCCTGCAGGCGATCGCGGGGCACGAACCGCCGTACGTGGAAGACCCCCATGAAGTCCTGGTGTCCCTCGACCGGTCACGGTTCGAGCTGAGCTGGGCCTTGCGCGAGGTCGCCCTGCTCGATGTGAAGACACCTCCGGAGGCGGGGCGGGGCGACGGCGCACCGGTGGTCGTGACGAAGACGACCGGCGCGGCGGACACGGGCACGAGCGACGGTCAGGCTCGGACGCAGGACGAGCCGGACCGACCGCGGACGCCTGAGGCGGATCCGCTGAACAAGGAGTCTGCGGGCACCCGTCGCGATGTCCCCACCGGAACGGGGCAGGGTGAGGTCGAGGGTGCGGAGTCCGGGGCCGACGCCCAGGACGGCACGGCCGAGTCCGAGTCCGAGGACCCGGACGGCGATCCGCTCACGGACCTCGTGACGACGCTGGAGGGTCTCGAAGAGGGCCTTCTGAAGGAGCAGAAGGGTTACCTGCCGTCGCCGCAGCGTCGGACCGATGCGGCGGTCGAGTCACGCGCGGAACTGATCGCCCGCATGTGGCAGCGCTTCCACGTGGCCCTGCTCCGGCTGCCCGCCGACGCCCGCGTGAGGTGGCGTACCAAGGCAGCGGCGACCGTGTCGGAAGCGGGCTTCGCCGTGCCGCGCAAGGATGCCGTCGATCCCGACGTGGTGGTCCCCGGGCTGCCGGACGGGCTGTGCGAGGCCCGGCGGCTTCCTCTCGACTTCGCCGACCCGGCGGAGACCGCCGCACAGTCGCGCCCCGAGATCCTCCAGGAGCTGGGGCTCTCGCAGGAGGGGATCGGCAGGCTGGATTCGACCGACCTCCGGCTCGCGTGGGCCGCCCGCGCCGAGCAAGCCCTGTGCCTGGTGGAACTCGACCCCCAGTTGCGTATCGCGCTGGTCCACGACCAGCAGCCCGAGGGCCTCGCCACTCAGGAGCAGCGCGGTGCCTACACCATCGCGTTGCTGGGACATCTGCGCTCCGCCGGCCAGGGACTGCAGGAGAAGGGATGGAGCGAGGACAGCCGGCTGGGCGCCGCGCACAAGCTGGACATGGTGCTCGGCGGCCTGGTCCATCAGCGGCCCGCCGCACCCGACAGCTGGTGGTTCGACTGGCGTACGCGCGTCTCGCGGCTGCTGATCCCGCTGGCGATGTCCGCGAAGTACGAGGTGATCATCAAACCGCTGGAGGAGCTACGACGGGACACCCTGAAGGACTGCACGATTCCGCTGACCGTCAAGGGAGTGTCCGGGGCGAGCGAACCCGACGTGCAGTGGGTGGTGTGGACGCCGCTGCGGTCCTACGCGGGCGGAGGGCCCAACGACCACAGGGGCCGTCTCGTCGTACGCCCCGCCGACGTGCGCTCCCGGGGGTGAGCGATGACGTCGGAACGCACCGGGAGCGCGCACGGGATCCTCCCCGTGTGCCACGCGCTGGCCGCCACGGTGACGGGGCCGGCGAACGGCCTCTCGTCCCGGCTGATGGAGGACCTGACCGCGACGGCGGATCCGTCGCGGTGGGCCGACGCGCCGCCGCCGGTCGTGCTGCGCGTCGTCGTGCTGCGCACCGGAGCCAGTACGGCCGGTCTGGTCCCGTTGCTGACGGGGGCCCGGCTGTACGAACCGGCCGCTGTGCCGGGGCCCGTACCGCTCGCCCACTCCCATCTGCCCGGCAGCCAACCCGAGTTACGCCTCGACGCCGAGCAGCGCGGGACACTCGACCGGCTGGCGTGGCGGCTCCTGCGCGCCGCGACCGAGACCCCGGGCGGGCGGTCCGTGACCGTCGACCGGTACGAGACGGTCACCTGGCTGCGGGTACGGGCGGCTCAAGGGCGCCGTTCCTTCTTCCGCGCGGCGTACGCGGGAGAGGACGCCGTGGCCCGCACCTGGCGGCGCGTCCAGGACGTGACGTCGGCGGGCCTGGCCCTCGGCGTCCCGGCGGCCGAGACCCTGACCCGTACGCCGGTGGCCCTGGCCGTCGGCTTCGCCGGTGAGCCGCTGCCGTGGCCCCTGGCCGACGCGCTGGGCGTGGGCGTGACGGTGACGGACGTGCCCGTGCAGGAGAGCGCGGCCGGCCTCCGGCGGGCCCGGGACCTGGTCGACGGCGCGCATCTCGTGATCGCGGCGGCGCCGCATGCGGAACTGTCCGGCCGGGAGGCGCTGCCCGGTCCGTTCCGCACACTGCTGGCCGCGGCCGTGGGCGGCCCGTGCCATGCGCCGGTGGCGTTGGTCTCCGCCGTGACGCACCATCGGGGCCTCGCTCTGCTGGACGGCCTGGGCGGCTGGCTGCGCGGCGCCGTCCCGGACACGGTGGGCCCCGCCGCCCGGGGGCTGCCCGTGTACGCCGTGGCGCTGCCGCGCGCGAGACACGCCCTGGACGTCCTGCTGCGCCCGGAGGACCGCGGAACCCCCGTCGTCCAACGGGCCCGGCACGCCTGGGCGACGTCCGGCATACCGGCCCTGTGCTCCGCCGTGCTCGGGCCCGCCCTGCACGAGGCGCGCACGGTGGCGGCCGAACTGAGCACGCGTCGCCTGCGGGCGGCGCTGCACGACATCCGGCTGGAGGCCGGCGCCGGGACGGGCGGCGCGAGCCGGACCGCCGAGGAGGCGCTGTCGCGGGACGTGCCTCCCGGCCAACTCTGGGACGAGCTGGACCGGTTCGTGACGGTGCCACTCGCCCGGCGGGCCGTCCAGCGGCTGGAGCGAACGGACCGCAACCGTGCGACCGCCGCGTGCGGCGCCGATACCGCCGCACAGTTCTCCGGTCCCGTCCCGCCGCGGTACCGGGCCGACCATCCGGACGACACACGGGGAGCCACCAGAACATGACCACCACCACCTGGCTGATCGTTTTTCTCGTCCTGTCGCTCGCGGCGAACGCCGTCCTGACGGTGTGGCTGACCAGGCTGCGCCGTATGCCGCGGCCGGTGCCGACGAGGCCGGCCGCGCCGGTCCTCGGGCCTTCGACGCAAGAACTCGCGGATCTCCGCGCACAGTTGGAGGTGGCGCGGCAGGAGAAGGGTTCGGTCGAGCAGCTGTTGCGTGGCCGCGAACAGGAACTCGCCCGGCTGCGCACGCTCTACCGGGAGGCGCAGGACAAGGGGACGGAGTCCCCGGGGCGGGAGGAGATCGCCGCCGCACTGCGGCAGGTGCGGGCGCTGCAGGACGTCGTCCGCAAGCTGACCGCCGAGCGGGACGCGGCCCGGTCGGACGTCGAGCGGATGAGACATCGCCTCGCGGAGGCGGAGGCCCGCGGCGACGCGCCGTTCGGGCCGGACGCGGTGTCCCCGGCGATCCCGCGCCGCATCCCGCTCGGCCGGGACGCGACGTCGGACAGCAGCGTCGACGGGGCCGACCTCGGGCCCGTCGTCGTACGGGCCGCGTCCGTGCGCGGGGCCCGCGCACGGGAGGAGGGCGAACACCGGCGCGACGCGTTCCTGTTGCGGTTCGTCGAGGAGCTGCCCACCCCGACCCTGCTGAGCGCCGTCGCCGCCGGGGCCCCGCACGGCCGCCGGACACAGTCGGCCGCCGACCGCGCCTGCCGCAACCTCGCCGAACAGGTGGCCCGGTACGGAGAGGCGCTCGGTCATCAGCTGTTCAAGCCGACCGGGTCCGACGACGACCTGACCGCGCTGATGCGGACCGCGCTGCAAGGAGTCGCCCACTCCATGCGGTTGCTGACCAGGGGAGAGGGGCCGGAGGGCGAGTCCGACGACGCGGCCCTCGAAGTGGCGCTGACCGGACTGCTGTCCCGGCTCGGAGACAGCCGGCAGCGCGAGCACGTGGCGTTCGGCGTCGGCGACGGCGCCCTCTTGCTGCTGCGCGACGGCACCTGGCGGCCCGTCTTCACCCCGGGGACGACGGCGACCGAGCAGGCGCTGCGCCTGCCCGCCGCCGCGCCGAAGGTGCGCTGCGCACGTCTGACGACACAGCCCGGCGATCTCGTGGCCCTGTGCAGCGCCCCCATGGCGGAACTCCTGCTGCGCGCCGAGGCGGGGGACTGGTTCGCCACCCGGTGGGCGGGCCGCCAGCCGTACCTCACGACGTTCCTCTCCGAGGTCAACGTGCCCGTACGGGTGGCCGGGGGAGACCGCAGCGTCGTCTGTCTCTGGGACTTCGGCGACGCCCGCGAGGCCAGGTCGGCCGCCTCATGACCGGTGGAACCCTCGGCACCGGAATGCGCATGGACGCCGCCTCCCTGCTCCTCGACGACACGGCGGTCCGGGGCGGCGAACGGGAGGAACACGTCCTGGCGGTGGACTTCGGCACCTCCACCACCCGTGCCGTCCTCGTCGGCGCCGACGGCCGTGACCGGGTGGTCAAGGACCCGATGAGCGGCTCGTGGCGCTGGGCGTCGGCGGTCTTCGCCGACGAGACGGGGCTGCGTTTCGGAGCGGCGGCGCAGGCCGGGCAGCAGGTCGACCCGGCACGGTACCTGCGGGAGTTCAAACGGCTGCTCGGCCGGCGGGAGTCGGTGCGGCTCGGCGGGACGGCCGTGTCCTGCACGGAGTTGGTGGCACGGCTGCTCGCCGCCGTACGCGACGAGGCCACCGCCATGCTGCCCGCGGGCTCCCGGGTAACCCGCGCCGTCGTCACGGTGCCCGCCGGCTACGCCCCGGAAGGGCTCCAGTGGACCGCCATGCTCCAGGCCTGCGAACGCGCCGGATTCGAGGACACCGAGCTGCTGTCGGAACCGGTGGCGGCGGCGCTGGGCTGCCGCCCCCGGACCACCTGCCGGCCGGAGCGACCGCCCTCGTCTACGACCTCGGCGGCGGCACCTTCGACACCGCCCTGCTGCGCTACGACGCCGACCCGCGCGAGCACGGCCGGGCGGCCCTGATGCCACGGGTCCTCGGCCACGCCAGCCTGGACTCCTGCGGCGGCCGGGACATCGACGGCGCCCTGATGAGGTGGCTGCGCTCGACGTGCGCGCAGTGGCTGGAACCGCTGCTGGCCGAAGGCGATCCGGCGGCCCTGGGCCGGGTCCTGGCCCTCGCCGACTTCGCCCGCAAGGTCAAACACCGGCTCAGCGGCGTGGACGCGGTGGAGGACAGGCTCTTCCCGGAGTCGCCGGTGGTCCAGCTCAGCCGGGAGCGGCTCGTCGTGCTCTGCCAGGATCTGATCGCGCGGACGGTGGACTGCTGTCGAGGTCTCCTGCACCGGCACGACGTCTCGCCGGACGACATCACCCACGTCCTCATGACCGGTGGCGGCTCCCGAATGCCCGCCGTCCGCAGTGCCGTTGAGGCTGCCCTGCGGCGCCCGCTGACGCATGCCGAGGACCCGGACCTGGCCGTGGTGCTGGGCGCCCGGCTGTGGGCGGCCGGACAGGGCGGCCGACGGCTGCCGGCGCACCGGCCCGCCCCTGGCACGGAGGCGTTGTCGTGGCGCATCCCGGGCGGTTCCGCCCGGCTGGTCCGCTGGCTGCGCGCGCCCGGAGACGCGTACGGCGCGGGGACCACGCTGGCCCGCGTGCGCCTGACGGACGGTTCGCTCCACGACCTGACGGCCGCCGGACCCGGCCGCGTCCTGCGCCGGCACGCCGCGCCCGCCCAGCGCGTGGCCGACGGCGACTGGCTGGTGACCAGCCGAAGGCCGCCGCACGTGGCGGAGCTGCCGGCGGTGCCGCGGCCGCTCGCGGACCACGAGGTCCAGGGCCCGGTGCTCGCCGTGGCGTGGAGCCCCGACGGACGCAGGCTGCACGCCGCCGGAGACGGCTGGGCGCACACGTTCGACGCCTCCGCCTGGAAGCCGTCGGGTGCCTTCCCCGAGGCAGGCCAGGGCAGGTTCCTGGCCGTCGACAGCTCGGGTCTGCGGATCGCGTTCGTGACGCGGGACGGGGAGGCCGCCGTCGCCGCCGTGGACGGCCTCACCGCCGCGGCGGCGCTCGGCATCGGCCCGGTACCGGGACCGATGGCCTTCGGACCGGTGGGCGGCGTACTCGCCGTCGCCCGCCATGACGCGGCCGTCGACCTCCGTGCCGTCGGGACGACGGGAACGACCGATGCCGTACGGGTCCTGCGCGTCCCGGCCGACGACGTCACCGACGGCGCTCCCCGGCAGGCGGCACGGATCAGGGACCTCGCCTTCGACCCGACCGGACGGCGGATCACGGCCGTCAGCCGGGTGCGCCGAGCGGAAGGGCGCGTCACCACCTGGCGGGTGGGCGACGGCGAGGTGCTCGCCGACCTGCGGCTCGACACACCCGTCGAGAGGGTGGCGTACGGCAGCGAGGGCCGGCTCGCCGCCTCGGGGCCCGGAGGCGGTCCCCGCTCGCGCCTCGGTCCCGAGGCCGTCGTATGGCTGTGGGAGACGGACGAAGCGGGTGTTCTCCACCCGGTGTCCGCTCCCGACGGCACCCCTACGTTCCTCGCGCGCAGAAGCCACGGGTACGCGCCGGCCGTCGCGTTCGGCCCCGACGGGTTGCTGCTCGCCGAGGGCGGCCAGGACGGCTCGGTCCGGCTGTGGGACGCGGAGTGCCGCCGCGAAGTACGGACCTACACCGCCGACGGTGTGGTCCGGACACTCGCGTTCTCGCCCGACGGCCATGTGCTCGCCGTCGGCACCGACCAGGGACTGACCACATGGGCCCTGGGAGCGGTGCCGGATCCCCAGCCCCCGAAGAACGACTGCCGATAGCGAGGAAGCCGTGACGACCATCCGTCTGCTCGACCTCTACAGCAAGGCGCTCGACGAACTCCAGGCGTCCCTGGGCGAAGCGGCGCCCGCGGACGAACTCGCCAACACGCTGGCCACGTTGACGCCCCGGCCGCCCGACGGCCGGGCCGACCCGCGGGCGGCCGCGTACGCGGACGCCGTCAAGTCGGCGCTCTCGCTCACCCTTTACGCCGTACGCGAGGCCCGTGCGCCGCGTGTCGGCCCTTCGTCCGGGCACGCCACGAGCGCCCGTGACGTCAAGGCGTCGGGGCACGCGAGGAGCGCCGCACCCGGACCCGTGAGGGCGCTGGGGACGGTGCTCCGGACCTTGCTCGCCCCGGGCAAGGCCGCGCCCGCTCCGGTCCCGGCCCCGGTCCCTCCTCCCGGTCCGGTCCTGGTGACGGTCGCCAAGGTGCTCGACGGGTTCCGTGCCGCGCTGGAGGAGGCGGACCAGGCGGCCGCCGCCGCGGCCCCGCCTTCCCGGTCGCCCGAACGGGCTCCGTGGAGTGAGGACGACGAACTGATCGACCTGCTGCACGACGTCCTGGCGGCCCGAGCGCGGGGGCGCGAGGGGTTCGCCCTGGCCCGCATCGAGGACCTGGCGGAGAGCCTGTCGTCGCGCGGCATCCAAGCGCTGTCCTACGACCCCGAGGACACCGGCTTCGCGGGTGACGCTCGGTGCTTCGACTTCGTCGAGGGCGCCCGGCCCGGCGCCCCCGGCATGACGCTGATGCCCGCACTGATCGACGACACCGAGGACGACAGGATCCTGCGGCGGGGCCGGGTCAGGCCGGCTCCGGGGCCCCGCCCGACCGTGGGAGACACAGACGCACCACCCCGCAACGAAGCAACCCACTGAATTCCGCGGATCCGCTGTCCGAGCCCGGCCACCCGGCCACCGGACGGCGTCACTTCACCACAAGGGGGACCCACGTGACCGCCGAGACCTACACGAGCACCACCACCCCAGGCACCACGACCGAAGGCACCACAGCCGCCGCGATCACCACCGGTGAGGAATCCACCATCGCCGTCATCGGCTTCGATCTCGGCCACGGAGACACGGCGCTCACCAAGGTCCATGTGGGTACCCGCGCGGGCGGTGCCTCGCTCGGTGACCGCAACGCGCCACCCGAGATCATCGAGTTGGGAGGGGACCGCAAGCAACTCGTCACGGCCGTCTCGGTGACGGACGACGGCCAGGTCCTGATCGGTGAGGACGCACTCGATCACCAGGGCACCCGAAAGTACGTCGCCTTCAAGTCCCCGGACCTGGAAAGGGAGGAGGTCCGTACGCCGCTGGAGCTGTTCGCGCGCCGCGTCGTCCAGGACGTACGCGCGGCCCGCCTCGGCGACGCCTCCAAGGTCCGGTGGGTCTTCGGCCACCCGTCGGGCTGGACGGCGGACCAGGTCGCCGCCTACCGGGACCTGCTGGGGGAGATCTGCGCACCCGACGACGTCAGCCTCGTCCCGGAATCGCGGGCCGCCCTGCTGTACGCCCGTGACGCCGGCGACATCCCGGAGGCCGGCTCACTGACCAGTTCCGCCCTCGTCGCGTCGACACTCATCGTGGACATCGGTTCGTCGACCACGGACTACACCTCGGTCGTGGACGGTACGGGGCGCCCGGTCGACCACGGCAACGTCGTCCTGGGCGCCCACCTGATCGACAAGACCCTGCTCGCGCTGGCCATCGACCGGTCGCCGGACGCCCCGCGCCTGCGGGCGGAGTTGGACCGGACCCCTGGTGCGGCCGAGCAACTGGAGATCTCCGCCCGCAAGCTCAAGGAGAGCTTCTTCGCCACCAACCCGCAGCGCTTCCAGCGCAATCCCAAGTTGCGGGTGCGCAGGACCGAGGAGGTCTTCACGGCGGACAACGACGTCATCGAGCTGCTCCTCGCAATCGGGCAGGACGACATGGACCGCATCCTCTCCCAGCCTCTTCCCGCTCTCGCCGACCGGACCTGGCCGGAGGCCTTTCGCCAGGACCTCGCGGCGGCCCTGGAGCACGCGGGCGAGGACCTGGAGTTGGTCCTGCTCACCGGAGGGCCGTCACGGATGCGTTTCGTCGCTGAGATCGCCCGCGAACTGGCGACCGACGCCCGGGTGATCCTCGGCACGGAGCCGGAGTTCGCCATCGCGCGGGGGCTGGCGCTCGCCGGCCGGATGGACCAGCGCACCCGGGGCTTCCGCGCCGACGTCGAACGTTTCCTCGCCACGGACGCCGTGAGTCGTCTCGTCGAGGAACGACTTCCCGACCTCACCGGGAAGATGGCTCAGACCGTGGCGGGCGGCCTCACCGAGAACCATGTCATCCCGGCGGTCCGTGCCTGGCGGGACGGCGACATCGCGACGATCGACGACATGCGCGATCGGATCGTGGCCGGGGTCGGCGCGGACCTCAACACCACCCACAACGCCGCCCTGAAGAAGATCCTCTCCGACTGGATGGCCGAACTGCGCCCCGAGCTCACCCAGCACACCGCGGTGATCTGCCGCCGCTGGAACCTGGAACCCTCGGCACTGACCCTGCCGGAAGTCACCATGAGCGGCGGCCAACTGACGGTGGAGGTCGACACCTCGGCGGCGACCGACGTGCTCAACAACCTCAGCAACCTGGTCAACGTCGTGATCTCCGGGATCATCGCCGCCACCCTGTTCGGCTCCGGTGCCGCTCTGCTCATGGCCACCGGCCCCTTCGCGGTCCTGGTCGCCGGGGCGGTCATCTTCGCCGGCGTCGACAAGGTCAAGCAGGGGATCATGAGCCAGATCGGGGACAAGGACGTTCCCCGGGTGCTCCGCCGTCTGGGTGGCGAGGCCGGCATGGTGCGCAAGCTGCGGGAGCAGTCCTCGCGGCAGGAGTCCGAACTCGCCGAGGCGCTCTCGTCCAGCCTCCGGTCCGGCGACGGGGGCCGGCTCGCGCGGGAGATCACCGCGTCCATCGAGAAGCAGCTGACCCGCGTCGCGGCCGACGTCGAACTGCTCATCCGCTGAGCGGAATTCCGGGCCACATTCACCAGTCTCCACAGCCGCATCCGGCCCCGCCGGGCCGTCCGACACCCCACGGAGTCACCATGAACAGCGCCAACCAGTCCAGCCCGACGGAGCCTCCCGACAGCGGCGTGGGCTCCGCCGCGGACGCCGCGTGCGCCGCGGACACCGAGTTCGGAGACAGCCGCGCGGAGACGTTCGAGCAACTGCGCCGACAGATCCTCGACCTCTTCCCCGACCTGGCCGACCGCGCCCGGCACCAGGCCGGCGAGGAGGCGTTGGCGAGGCTGGAGACCGCAGGCCTGCGCCTGGTGGACGGGCACCTGACCGTCCTCGTCTGCGGTGAGTTCAAGCGGGGCAAGTCCACCCTGCTCAACGCCCTGTTGGGGGAGACGACCGCTCTCTGCCCCGTCGGCACCTCGTTCACCACGAACGCCGTGACCACCATCTCGTACGCCCCGGAAGAACGCATCACCGTCACCCTGGAGAACCCGGACGGAACCACCGAGGAGCGGGAGATCGGGCGAGCCGAGATCGCCCGCTACGCCACCGAGGGCGCCGGACCGCCCGGCGGCGCACACGTCCTCTCCGTTCGGGTGCTCACCCCCAACAAGCGCCTGGCCGGCGGCTTGACGCTGGTCGACACACCGGGCGTCGGCGGCGTCCACCGGGACCACACGGCGGCGACGGCGGCCTTCCTGCCCGTGGCCGACGCGCTGCTCTTCGTCACCGATGTCCTCAAGCCACTGAGCGAGGGCGAACTGGCCTTCCTGCGGCGCGCCATGAAGGCCGCGCGCACGCTCGGGGACGCCGAGGGCCAGATCTTCGTCCTCAACAAGACGGACGCGGTACCCGACTACGACGAGGTCCTGCGCAACACCGTCGACAAGCTCGTCCGTACCACCGGTGTCCCCGCCGACCGGTTGACCGTGGTGCCGGTCTCCAGCCGCGCTCGGCTCGACCACCTGGTCTCCGGGGACCCCGAAGACCTGGAGCTGAGCAACTTCGTCACCCTCCAGGACGTCCTGTGGTCGGCGCTGTCCCGGCGCCGCGCCCAGGTGCTGCTCGGCGGCGCGCTCGACGCCCTGGACGCCTGTGCCTACGCGCTGATCCGCCCCTGTGAGGCGGAGGCGGCCGCGCTCGGCGAGCACCAGGACGAGGAGGTCAGGCGCATCACCGCACAGGTGGAGGAGCAGCGGCGCCGCCTCGCCGAGCTGGACGACAACACGTCCGAGTGGCGCACTTCGCTACGGGACGCCCTCACCGCGATGCACACGAAGCTGAAGCGCCATGCCCAGGACGGACTGTCCCAGGCGTGGGCCCTCGTGAACGCCGAACACCTCTACGACGCCGCCTATCTGGAGAACCCGGACAGGCTGCTGTCGGACATGACGCTGGAGCTCGCCCAGCTGCTGGGCACCGCGAACGAACTCGCGGCCCGTGAAGCCGCCCGTGTGGTGCGGGAGTTCACCACCTTCAACGGCCTGAAGCTCACGCCCGCGCCGATCGGCCGGGTGCCGGTCCCGCCCGTGCCGGCGTTGCCGCCGGTGGCCCGCCCCGAAGCGAAGTCGGACGCCGAACGACGCAAGCTGATCGGTTCCAGCGCGGGCCTGGCGGCGGGCAGCTCGGCCGGCGGTGCCGCCGGGTTCGCCGTCGGGGCGTTGGTGGGAACGCTGTTCATGCCGGGGCTCGGCACGGCGGCCGGGGGGCAGTGGGGAGCCTTCATCGGCTCCGCGCTGGGGGGTGTGGTCGGTACCGCGGCCGGCTACGGCAACGCGGGGCGGACTCTGGACAAGGAGCAGACCGCCGCGAAGCGGGAAGCCCTGCGCCGCGCCCTCGCGCCCCTGCGCAAGGACCAGCAGGCGCAGCTCGACCAAGCGATCGCCGAGGTGGTCGCGGAGTGGAGCAAGGCGGTGGCCGCCGAGCTCAACAGCCGCATCGCGCAGGCCCGCGAGACGGCCGCGAACGAACAGGAGCGGCTGAGCAAGGCCTGCGAGACCACGGCCCGCGACGCCCTCGTCCGCCGCCGCGAGCTCGACCAGGAATTGCACGAACTCGGGCGGCTCAGGCTGCGGATCGCGGCCCTGGCGGAGGAAGCCGCCGGGCTCTGTCGGCCTGCTGACGCAACGTCGGACCAAGATCCGGAGTCGGCCGACGCCCCGTCCCGTCCCGACGACGAGGCCGAGTGATGCTGAAGGACCGGGCCTGGGCGGCCTTCGACCGGGCCGAGAAGCACCTGCCCGGGGAAGACCTCGCACCCGCCCGGCGCCGGCTGGAGGAGATTCGGCAGGGCTTCGAGACCCGCCTGCGGGTCGCTCTGGTGGGCCGGGTCAGCTCGGGCAAGTCGACCCTCGTCAACGCCCTGCTGGAGGAGGAACGCGTCCCCACCGGCGTGACCGAGCTGACCTTCCATGTGACCCGGCTGCGCCGAGCCGAGCGGGAGTCGCTCACCGTGCACTACCGCGACGGCCGTCCGAGCCGGCGGCGCGGTGTGGACGAGTTCCGTGAACTCGTCGTGCAGGCGCACCACGACCCCGCCCGGCAGGCCGAGCTGCGCGCCGTGGACTGGCTCGACCTGGACCTCCCGAGCGCCGCCCTCGCCCGCTTCGACCTGGTGGACACCCCGGGTCTGGACTCATGGCTCGGCGAGGACTCGGCGCGGACCCTGCGGTTCCTCGGCCGTACCGGGGCCGACGTGGCCGATGCCACGGTGGAGCACGCGAGCCGGGCCGACGCGCTGGTCCTGGTGTTCGCCTCGGGACTGGCCGAGTCCGAGGAACGCCTGCTGGAGGACGTGACGGGCGCGGGACTGCGCAGGGTCGAACCGCTGACGGCGGTCGGCGCGCTCACGAAGGTCGAGTACTACTGGCCTTACTGCGCCGATCCGATGGCCGAGGGACGGCGCATCGCGGACCGCCTGATGCACCACTCGGGAGGCCACCGCACCATGTTCGAACTCGTCCCGGTGGCAGGCCAGTTGGCGACGGGTGCGACCGCCGGGACGGCACAGGACGTGGCTGACCTCACCGAGTTGGCACAGGTGGCGCCGTCCCTGCTCGCCACACGCGTCAGCCGCGGTCCGTTTTTCGTCTCGCGCGACTACGCGGACCTGCCCGTACCGGCGCGGCGCAGGGAGGCGTTGTTCCGCCGCTACGGAGGCTACGGCATCGTCCTCGCCTGCGACCTCGTCCGCGAAGGACTCACGGACCGCGACGAGCTGATGGCCGAACTGCGCCGCCGCAGTGGCGTGGAGCACCTGCGCGAGCTGCTTCTTGAGCACTTCGGCAACCGGGTCACCGCGGTCAAGCTGGACCGCGCCGTCCACGAGGCCCACGCACTGCCCGCCCTGGCGGCCGCCGACGCCGATGCCTGGGTGCGCTGGAGGCTGGAGGAGGCGGCCGAGGAGGTGACACGCCTGCGCCTGACCGAGCACGTGTTCCGGGAACTGACGTTGCTGCGGCGCATCTACGACGGCTCCCTGGCCTGTACCCCGGACGAAGTCGCGGAGGTTCTGCGCGTGACCGGCGAGAAGGGCGACGCCCCCGCGCAGCGGCTCGGGCTGGCGGAGAACAGCGGGACCGACACGCTCGTACGGACCGCTCTGCGGCGGCAGGCGTACTGGGCCGGCGTGGATCTGGACGTCGCCCGGGGGCCGGAGGTGGCCGAGGCGGCCCGGACCGTGCGGCGCAGTTACGACTTGCTCCTGGACCGGATCCAGGGAGCGCGGGAGGAAAGGAAAGAACCATGAGCCTGGTGCCCCCAGGAATCACACGGCTCGTCTTCGCCGTGGACATCGAGAGCTTCAGTGCCCGGTTGCATCTGGAGCAGATACGGGAACAGGACCGGCTGGCCCTGGTGATGGAGCATGCCCTGGCCAACGCGGGAACCGAGGTCTTCGCCCGTCAGGAGAGCGGAGACGGCATGCTGCTGATCCTCCCGGAGGGCATCGACCAGGCGTGGGTGGTCCCGCGCCTGTTGACCGGGCTGCGCGAGGGCTTGGAGGTGGACAACCGGGGGCGCAGCGGATCCGCGCGCCTGCGGATGCGCGCGTCGGTCGGCGAGGGCACGGTGCACGTGGCCAAGAACGGCTTCGCCAGCGGGGCCGTCATCGACGTCTGCCGCCTGCTCAACTCGGGTCCCCTCAAGCAGGCGTTGCGCGACGCCCCGGACCGGGACCTCGTCACGGCGGTCACCGAACACACCTACGAGCAGGTGGTCCAGCACCACTACCCGGGTCTGGACCCCAGCCACTTCCGGCAGGTCGAAATCAACATCCCGGACAAGGGCTTTCGACGCCTGGCCTGGATCGACGCACCCGTGCGGGACAACCCCGAGGCGGGGAAGGGCGGCCCAGGGACCGGGGGAAGGGCGCCCGTACCGAGCGGCCCCGCGGCTGTGGAGCGTGGACCGGTCGCCCGGCTCCAGTCACCGGCCACGCCCGACAGCCCCCGGCGCTCCCCGCGACACGCGGCCCGCGAGGCACTGGACGTCGGCGTGCGCCTTGGCGAAGGCGTCTACCTCGCCAAGGAACTGATGGGCCATCACGGCGAAGCGGAGAACCGGCACGAGCAGCACGACAGCGGCCCGGGACGCGACTTGGGGCACGACCCGCGACACGGATCGGGGCATGGATCGGGACACGGGCCCGGACTCCACGACCACGGCCACGAGGGCGCGGAGCAGGCGGTGCACGTCGAAGACCTCCACGACACGGCCGGGGACGACGTCGACGACGACATGGACGACGACATGGACGACGTCTTCTAGGAGTCGGGCGGGGCGGGGCAACCGGACATCACCCCAGCCGTCCGGCAGGACGTCATCGCCCAGCCGTCCAGCAGAGCGGCCCCCGTGCCGGACATCCGCGACCTCCTCGGACACACGGCACGGGCCGGCGTCCCCGCGCCTGCGGCCGCCGCCACGAACCCCAGCCACTGCCCCGTGCCCGCGACTGAGGTCATGCCCAGATTGCGCGTTGTCTCAGTTCTGTCCCGCCAGGGCCTCGCCCAGGATCTCGTCGGCGGTGCGCAGAGCCTCGGCGCGGTCCTCGGGGACCAGGCCGATGCGCGTGCGCCGGTCGAGCAGATCGGCCGCGTCGAGTGCGCCCTCGTGCCGTACGGCCCACAGCAGTTCGGCGCGGGTCACGGGGTGACCGGGCAGCACGGGTTCCTGCCCGTGGGCGTCGTGGGCGCCGAGTGCCTGGACGGCCTCGGCCTCGGTGCCGTAGCGGCGGACCAGGCGCGCGGGCGCGGCCAGGGCGGCGAGCCGGGCAGGCGCCGTGGCGCCGACGAGCGGGAGCATGGTGGTGGGCGAGGGACCGGCCTGCAGGCGGCGGGCCGAGACGGCGGCGTCGACGGCGTCCTCGGCCATCCGCCGGTAGGTGGTGAGCTTGCCGCCGACCACGGTGACCACGCCGTCCGGTGACGTCAGGACCGCGTGCCGGCGGGAGATGTCGGCGGTCCGGGACGGTTCGCCGGAGCCCTCAGGCGTGGTGTCCAGCAGGGGCCGCAGACCCGCGAAGGCGCCCACGACGTCGTCGCGGTGGACCGGGGTGTCCAGGACGGAACCGAGGACGTCGAGCAGGAAGCCGATGTCGGTCTCCGGTACCTCCGGCACGTCGGGGACGGGACCGTCGACCGGTTCGTCGGTGAGCCCGACGTACACCCGGCCGTCCCCCTGCGGCAGGACGAGGACGAAGCGGTTGGTCTCGCCGGGGATCGGTATGTGCAGCCCGGCGGGCAGGGAGCCCAGCCGTTCGGCGCGCAGCACGAGATGGGTGCCCCGGGAGGGCCGGATCCGGATGCCGTCGATCAGCTCGCCCGCCCACACGCCGGAGGCGTTGATCACGGCCCGGGCCCGGATCTCGCCCTCCTCGCCGGTGAGTTCGTCGCGGACGCGGGCGCCGGACCCGGTCAGCTCCAGCGCCCTGACGCGGGTGAGGATGCGCGCGCCGTGTGCGGCCGCGGTGCGGGCGAGGGCGGTCACCAGGCGGGCGTCGTCGGTGAGCCGGCCGTCCCAGGACAGCAGGCCGCCGCGCAGGCCGTCGGTACGCAGGGCCGGGGCCAGGTGGCGGGTCTCGGCGGTGGACAGCCGGCGCGGGCGGGGCAGGGTGGCGCGGGCCGTGCGCGCGGCCAGTCGCAGGGTGTCGCCGGCCCGGAACCCGGCCCAGGCCAGGGCCGCCTGGGCGCGCGGGACCAGCGGGGTCAGGGGGAGGACGAACGGCTGGGCGGACACCAGGTGGGGTGCGGTGCGCTCCATCAGCACCCCACGTTCGACGGCGCTCTCGTGGGCGACGTCGAGCTGTCCGGAGGCCAGGTAGCGCAGTCCGCCGTGGATCAGCTTCGAGCTCCAGCGGGAGGTGCCGAAGGCCAGGTCGTGGGCGTCGATCGCGGCGACGGTCAGTCCACGCGCGGCGGCGTCGAGGGCGGCACCGGCGCCGGTGGCGCCGAGTCCGACGACCAGGACGTCCACCTCCGCTCCGCCGACGGTTTCGGCCAGTTCGCGCGTGCGGCGCGCGGCGGACAGCGACGAGCCGGGGACGGGGCCGGCGGCGTGGGCCGGGCTGCTGGTGGGGCTCATGGGGTGAGGGTCCTCTCCAGGATGGTCCGCAGCTCCGCGAGGAAGGTGGCGGTGGTCAGGTCCGGGTCGTCCTCGTCGGTCATGGTCCGCAGCGACAGGGTGAAGGACTGGACGATCAGCAGCAGGGACCGCGCCTGCAGGTGGGGGTGGCCGGCGCGCACCGATCCGTCGGCGTGACCGTCGAGCAGTCCGCTGGTCAGCAGGTCCAGGAGCGCGTCCTGGCTGGCCCCGCGGCGGTCCAGCACGTAGGGGAGGAGCAGTTCGGGGTCGACGTCGACGATCTTGCTGAAGAGCGGGTGGGCGCGGAACGCCTCCACCCCGGCCACGAGCCCCTCGACGATCGTGTCGCGCGCCGAGCGGTCCGGCCCGGCCTCGGGCATGGCACGCAGGGCCACCCCGACCCACTCACGCGTCATCAGGTCGCCGACGAGGGTGCGCACGTCCGGCCAGCGCCGGTAGAGCGTCATGCGCGAGACACCGGCACGGCGGGCCACGTCGGTCAGGGTGGTGCGGCGGACGCCGACGGCCAGGACGCAGTCGCGCACTGCGTCGAGCACCGGATCGCTGTCCTCATGGTTGTGACGAATAGGCGTCATGTGTAACAGTGTAACGCCCTTGCGGCGGCGCCCGGCAGACGGGCACGGCGCGGAAACGAGCGATGAGGACAACCGCCATGGACATGCTGTGGAGTGGCTGGGGCGACCCGGCCAAGGCGGCACCGCTGCCCGAGACGGTGATCGGGCTGCTGCGCGATCTGCTCGGCGTCAAGCCGCGCGGTGCCGAACCGCTCCGGCTGGAGGAGATCGCCGTCCCCGCCACGCCGCTCGACGCCGCGGTGCTCCAGGAGCTGTACGCCACCGTCGGCGACGAGGCACACGTCCGTACGGACGCGGAGACCCGGGTCCGGCACACCCGCGGCAAGTCCACGCCCGACCTCCTGCGCATCCGGGTCGGAGACGTCGCCGACACCCCGGCGGCCGTCGTCCTGCCGGCCACGCACGCCGAGGTCCTGGCCGTCCTGCGGGTGTGCGCCCGATACGGGCTCGGCGCCGTCCCGTTCGGCGGCGGCACCTCCGTCGTCGGCGGCCTGGCCCCCGAGCGGCGCGGCCCCTTCATCGCCCTCGACCTACGTCGCATGGACCGGCTGGTCGAGGTCGACCCGGTCTCGCGCACCGCCACCCTGCAGCCCGGCCTGCGCGCCCCCGAGGCCGAGCGCCTCCTGGCCGAACACGGCTTCACGCTCGGCCACTTCCCGCAGTCCTACGAGTGGGCCACCATCGGCGGCTTCGCCGCGGCCCGCTCCAGCGGACAGGCCTCCGCCGGATACGGGCGCTTCGACGAGATGGTGCTGGGCCTCACCGTCGCCACGCCCGAGGGCACCCTGGAGGTCGGCCGCGCCCCGCGCTCCGCCGCCGGCCCGGACCTGCGCCAGCTGATCCTCGGCTCCGAGGGCGCGTTCGGCGTGATCACCTCGGTCACCGTCCGCGTACGCCCCCAGCCGCGGGTTCGCCGGTACGAAGGCTGGCGCTTCGCCTCCTTCGAGGAGGGCGGCGCCGCCCTGCGCCGGCTCGCCCAGGACGGACCGCGCCCGACGGTGCTGCGCCTGTCCGACGAGACCGAGACGCTGATCGGTCTCGCCCAGCCCGACGCGATCGGAGCCGACGGAGCGCAGCAGAACGCCGGCTGCCTCGCGATCGTCGGGTTCGAGGGCACCGAGGAGGACACCGCCCGGGGCAGGGAGGCGGCCGCGGCCGTGCTGCGCGAGTGCGGCGGCACGTTCGCGGGAGACGAGCCCGGCGAGCGCTGGGCGCACGGCCGCTACTCGGCGCCGTACCTGCGGGACGCCCTGCTGGACGCGGGTGCGTTCGCCGAGACGCTGGAGACGGCCGCGTTCTGGTCGCGCATCCCCGAGCTGTACGCCGGGGTCCGTACCGCCCTGACCACCGCGCTCACCGACGCGGGCACACCGCCGCTGGTCATGTGCCACATCTCCCACGTCTACGAGAACGGCGCCTCGCTGTACTTCACCGTGGTCAGCGCGCAGGGCGACGACCCGGTCGCCCACTGGGCCCCGGCCAAGCAGGCGGCCAACCATGCGATCCTCGCCGCGGGCGGCACGATCAGTCACCATCACGGTGTGGGCACGGACCACCGCGACTGGTACGTCCGCGAGGTCGGCGCCCTGGGCGTCGAAGCTCTCCGCGCGGTCAAGCGGCGGCTGGACCCGGACGGGCTCCTCAACCCGGGCGTCCTGCTGCCCACCGACTGACCCGCTCGACCACCCTGCCCCGCCCCCCGCACCACCCGTTCACACTGCCCCAGTACACCGATTCCCGTATCCCGCCCCCGGAGGCTCACCCATGCGACAGTTCACCGCCGTCGTCAACCCCACCGCGGGCGGATCCAGCGCGGCCGCCGCGCTGCTCCAGGTGGCGCGCGTCCTGCGGGAATCCGGGGCCGAGCTGGAGACGGAGTACAGCCGCAGCCTGGCGCACGCCCAGGACATCGCCCGCGACGCGGGGGAGCGGGGGCGGGTGGTCCTCGCGGTCGGCGGTGACGGGATCACCGGCGGTATCGGCGGCGCGCTGAGCGGCACCGACACCGTGTTCGGCATCGTCCCGGCCGGCCGGGGCAACGACTTCGCCCGGGCGCTGGAGCTGCCCTCCGACCCCGACGCCCTGGCCCGGATCCTGCTCGACGGTCAGCCGCGGCCCGTCGACACCATCGAGGTGCGGTCGGCCGTCCACGACGGGACGGTCGTCCTCGGCAGCGTGTACGCGGGCGTCGACGCGCTGGCCAACCGCCACGCCAACCACGCCCGGCTGCTCAAGGGCGCCGCCTCCTACTACGCGGGCGGACTGCGCGCCGTGACCACATGGCGCCCGGCGGACTACCGGGTCACCGTCGACGGCGAGGAGCACGCGGTGCGCGGCTACACCGTCGTGGCCGCCAACTCCGCCTACTACGGCTCCGGCCGGATGATCGCCCCCGGGGCCCGCGTGGACGACGGCCTGCTGGAGGTCGTGATGATCCGCGACGCTCCCCGCCGTCTGTTCTTCGCCATGATGAACGAGCTCAAGTCGGGCACCCATGTGGCGCGCCCCGAGGTGCTCGTCCTGCAGGGACGCGAGATCCGTATCGAGGCCGACCGGGCGGTGCCCTACGGCGCCGACGGCGAGGTGGACGCCGTCCTCCCCGTCACGGTGAAGGTCCTGCCCGGCGCGCTGAAGGTGCTGTACTGACGGACGGCCGCGGGCCGGCGCCACCGCTGCCGGGCCGGTCGCGCGAAGGCCCGCTGACCGGGCACCCTCGCCCGGCGGGAGCACCGCGTCACGACGCCTCGGCCCGCAGGACCGGAGGCCCGAGGTACGGGCACGCGAGCAGCGCCACCCCCAGATCGGTGCGGCGCTCGTGGACCGACTGGCCACCTCGGCGCGGGCGGCGCGGGCAGTGCGGGCCCCGACGGAACGCGGCCGCGGGTTGCAGGCCGCGTGCTGGGGGCGTTGTCTGGAACTGCACCGAAAATGACCGGCGGCGGAGCCGGTGCGCCCGGCCCGCGGCACTGGTCCAGTCCCACTGCTGCCGCCCGTGCCGCCCCGTCGGCGTCCGGCCGTCCGTCGCCGCCGTCATGCGAGTTTGACGCGGAGGTGACCCCGAGTGAAAGCGGTCGTCTACGAAGAACCGTTCAGCGTGACCGTGAAGGACGTCGCGGATCCCACGATCCAGCACCCCAACGACGTGATCGTACGGGTCACGTCAACCGCCATCTGCGGTTCGGACCTGCACATGTATGAGGGCCGCACGGCGGCCCAGTCGGGCATCGTCTTCGGACACGAGAACCTCGGCATCATCGAGGAGACGGGTCCCGGCGTGACCTCCTTGTCGAAGGGGGACCGCGTCGTGATGCCGTTCAACGTCGCCTGCGGATTCTGCAAGAACTGCCTCGCCGGCAAGACGGGCTTCTGCCTGACCGTCAACCCCGGCTTCGCGGGCGGCGCCTACGGATACGTGGCGATGGGCCCGTACACCGGTGGCCAGGCGGAGCATCTGCGCGTGCCGTTCGCCGACTTCAACTGCCTGAAGCTGCCGCCGGGCGAGGAGTTCGAGACCGATTTCGTGCTGCTCGCCGACATCTTCCCCACCGGCTACCACGGCTGTGAACTCGCCCAGGTCTCCCCGGGCGAGAGCGTGGCCGTCTTCGGCGCCGGACCGGTGGGACTCATGGCCGCCTACTCGGCGCTGCTGCGCGGGGCGTCCAAGGTGTTCTCCGTCGACCGCGTGCCCGAGCGGCTCGCCAAGGCGGAGGAGATCGGCGCGATCCCCATCGATTTCACCAAGGGGGACCCGGCCGAGCAGATCAAGGCACAGACCGGAGGCGAGGGCACGGACAAGGGCGTGGACGCCGTCGGCTACCAGGCCCAGTCGCACAAGGACATCAGCCACGAGGAACCCGCCGTGGTCCTCAACACGCTCGTCGAGACGGTACGTCCGACCGGCATGCTCGGCATACCGGGTCTGTACGTACCCTCCGACCCGGGCGGCCCCGACGAACACGCCAAGCACGGCCAACTGCTGGTCTCCATCGGCAGGATGTTCGAGAAGGGTCAGCAGATGGGCACCGGTCAGTGCAACGTCAAGCGGTACAACCGCCAGCTGCGTGACCTGATCACCGCCGGGCGGGCCAAGCCCAGCTTCGTGGTCTCCCACGAACTGCCTCTGGACCAGGCGCCGTTGGCATACGAGAAGTTCGACAAGCGGATCGAGGGCTACACCAAGGTCGTACTGCACCCCGGCCACGCCCTGGCGGCGTGACGGACCCGGGCGCCGCCCGCACCCGCGGGCGGCGTCGGCGGGCCCCGCCCGGACCGGACCGCACCGGAAGGTGGGCGCCACCATGAAGACACCTCCGATCGTCTCGCAGCAGGAGTGGGACACCGCGCTCCAACAGCTGCTCGTGGAAGAGAAGAACCTGACCCACGCCCGTGACGCACTGGCCGCCAGACGCAGGCGGATGCCGTGGGTCGCCGTCGAGAAGGCGTACGGGTTCGACGGACCCGACGGCAGGGCGAGTCTGCTCGACCTCTTCGAGGGGCGCCGTCAACTGATCGTCTACCGTGCCTTCTTCGAGCCCGGCGTCTTCGGCTGGCCGGACCACGCGTGCCGCGGTTGCTCCATGGTGGCCGACCACGTCGGCAACCTCGCGCATCTGAACGCCCGCGACACCACCCTCGCCTTCGTCTCGCGCGCGCCCCAGCCGGAGATCGAGCGGGTGAAGGAGCGGATGGGCTGGCTGATGCCCTGGTACACGATCACCGACGACTTCGACCGCGACTTCGGCGTGGACGAGTGGCACGGCACGAACGCGTTCATCCGCGACGACGACCGCGTCTACCGCACCTACTTCATCAACTCCCGCGGTGACGAGGCGTTGGGGAGTACCTGGAACTACCTCGACATGACGGCCCTCGGACGCCAGGAGACCTGGGAGGACTCACCCGAGGACTACCCCCGGACCGCCCCGTACGAATGGTGGAACTGGCACGACGCCTACAGCTCCGCGGAGCCGGCACCGGAGTGGGTGGCCCTGACCCGCCGGGGCGTCGAGGCGCAGTCCGCGCCGGACAGCTGAGCAGCTGGTCAAGGGCCGTAACACTGACCGTGGGCTAGAGGCGCCAACTCGTCAGCGGGCGCAGGACAGCGGCGCCGACGTCCACCAGGGCGGAGACCGGCGATCCGACCCAGCGGGTGAGGTCTTGCGGGAAGGTCGGGTCGAGTTCGATGGTCACTCGTACGTATCGGGTGTGCAGCCGGGCGACCTTGGACTGCCGGGGTGCGGCGGCCTGCGGTTCACGCCGCAGGGCGGCTCGGTAGGTGTCCTTGCGCTGGTTCACGCCTTGTCCTGACGCTTGATGAGCTCGTCCGCGAGATCCATGTAGGCCGAGGACTTGACCTCGACAGGGCTGCCGAAGGACTGGGCGTACAGGTCGAGCCGGGGAATGTGGGTGGACAGTACGTCGAAGCCACGCTCCGTCAGAGCCTCGCGGGCGTCGGCGTCGGGTCCGGTGCGGGTGGCGTCCGGGCGGTTGGTGCGGTTCAGCAGTACGGCGGCGCGGGCCGGCGTGGCGCGCAGGGACTGCATGTCGCCCATCTCGCCGCCGATGGGTGCCATACGGTCCAGCTCGATGGGGGCCGGAGTCACCGGCACGATCCACTCGCTCGCGTACCGCATGATGCTGCGGGCGATGTGGGCGTGGTCCTCCAACTGCGGGGCGTCGAACACCACGGCCTGCCGGTGACCGAGGAAGTCGTTCACGCGCCGGTGCACGTCACCCACCGGGAGGGCGATGACGGGGAAGGGGAAGCCGCCCGCCAGCTCGCTCCAGCGCAGTGCGGAGGAAGCGGGGTCACTGTCCACCAACAGGGGTGGGATGCCCGACTCGTGAAGTGCGTGAGCCAACCAGACCGCGCTGGTCGTCTTTCCCACTCCGGGTTTCAGGTTCACGAAGGCGTAGCTGAACAACACAGGAGCCGACGCTAATGGTCGCGGGCGGCCGACCGGCGTCGGCGCGAGGCACGGATCGCCTCGTTCACCCGGCGGCGCGGGCGACTCGTTCGAATGGGCTAAGCGGCCGGCAGGGGGAGGGAGGCAGGGTTCCTTAACCTGGCTCGTGCAGATCCCTGCGGACGGACGGAGTCGGAACGTGGCGTGCGCGGGATCGACCGACGGCGGTGAGCCCGAGCGACGGTCCCTGGTGCCGCTGCTGGCGGTGTGCGCCGGGTACTTCATGGTGATCCTGGACGTGACGATCATCAATGTCGCGGTGCCGGTGGTGGGCCGGGACCTGTCCGCCTCACTGACCGGCATCCAGTGGATCACCGACGGGTACACCCTCGTCTTCGCCGGGTTCCTGATGACCGGCGGCGCGCTGGGCGACCGGCTCGGCAACCGTCGGGTCTTCTGCTCGGGCGTGGTGGTGTTCACCGCGTCCTCGGCCGCGTGCGCGTTCGCGCCGAGCGCGCCGTTCCTGGTGGCGGCCCGGCTGGTGGAGGGGCTCGGGGCGGCGCTGATCGTGCCCGGTTCCCTGGCCCTGCTCCAGCAGTCCTACCCGGCGCCGGCCGCACGCGCGCGGGCGTTCGGGCTGTGGGGTTCGATGGCGGGCATCGCGGCGTCGGCCGGCCCGTTGCTGGGTGGGCTGTTGGTCTCCACCGTGGGCTGGCGATGGGTCTTCCTCATCAACCTGCCCGTCGGCGTGGCCTGCCTGGTCCTGACGCTGCGGCAGGTGGCGCCCTCGCCCCGGCAGGCCGACCGGGCCCTGGACTGGCCGGCGCAGTGCGCGGTGGTGGCGGCGGTGGCACTGCTGACCGCCGCGCTCAACGAGGCCGGACGGCGCGGATGGTCCGATCCCGCCGTGCTCGCCGGGGTGGGCCTGGCCGTGCTCGCGGCCGTGGCGTTCGTCGTGCGCGAGCGGCTGGCCCGGTCGCCCGCCCTTCCACTGAGCCTGCTGCGCTCGCGTGCGACGAGCGGCGGTGCCACCATCGGTCTGCTGTTCAACTTCGCCTTCTACGGCATGGTGTTCACCGCCAGCCTGGACTTCCAGCGCCAGCGCGGCCTCAGCGCCCTCGCCACCGGGGCGGCGCTGTTCCCGGCGGTGGCGATGACCATGTTCGCCTCCGTTCTGTCCGGGCGGCTGAGCCGCCGTACCGGCGATCGTCCGCTGGTCACCTCGGGCATGCTCCTGGCCGGACTCGGGCTGGCCGGCTGGGCCGCGGCGGGAGCCGCTCCCGCCTACCCGTTGCTGGTGGCGCCCATGATGGCGGCGGGATTCGGTACGTCCTTCGCCCTCACCGGCACGACCGCCACCGTGATGGGCGCTGCGCCCCCCGCGTACGCGGGGGCGGCCTCCGCCCTGTTCAACACCACCCGTCAGATCGGCAGCGCGACCGGCGTGGCACTCGGCGGCAGCCTGCTCGCCACCCACGGCGACTACAACGCGGGACTGCGCACCAGCATGGTCCTCGGCGCCCTCGCCTATCTGATCGCCGCGGGCATCGCCCGGCGGTGCGTACCGGCGAAGCCCGACCAGGCCGCGGCATGACCGCACCGCTCAGGGCCGCCACCTCGCCCGCGGTGTTCCGGCGCCCGCCAACAGGCCGTCGGCGAGGGCGACGTGACCGTGCGTAGCTGCCGGCGACCGCTCCGCCACGCGCGCGGCGCGGTGATCCGGCCTCGGCCGCGCGGGCTCCGGGCCCGGCCTGCAAGAACCAGCTTTTATATCCATATCCATACGTAGGGCTTACATTCCGAATATTCCAAATGTGGCAGCATGGGGTATGTGGCATTTGGTGCTGAAGACAGGCGAGAGGAGTGAATCATGATCGCCAAGCTGCTCAGCAGGCTGTCCTTCACCCGCCACTACGGTGCGTACGGGGCCCACGAGTGGGATGCCTACGCCGGAGACGAGGGGGTCTGACCGCACTACCGGCGGGCGCCCCCGGGTGCCCGCCGGCTCCCAGCCACGCTCCCGACGATCTCGGCCTGGACAGGTACGAGAGCCAGGCAGGGACGATCCCATGGGCCGAATGAACGAGCCGCCGCGGTTGCCCGGAGGCGGCTTCTCCGCCTGGAACCGCGACCGGCTGGCAGTGGCGCGCCGTGGCGCTGACGAGTGCGGAGACGTCTGGCAGCTGGAGCCGGGTGTCTACGTCGCCGCTACGGCCGAGCCGTGTGAAGCCGTCCTGCGCCGCTCACAGGACTTCCCCAAGGCACCCGCGCCTCTCTTCCCGCCGTTGAAGCGGTCGAGCGGAGCACCGACGCCCGAGGAGCGCGCACGCGCTCACGCGGCTCGCATGCGCGGACTGCGCGCGCAGGCGGTCGCGGCCCGGATCGGTGAGATCGCGCCCAGGACCGCGCAATTCGTCGACCAGTGGCCCACGGACCAGGACGTCGAGATTCTGCCCCCGGTCCGGCACGCCCTGGCGGAGATCGGCGTGAGCTACCTCTACTCCGAAGACGCGCCCACCCTGCTGCCCTTCGCCGCACAGCTCTTCCTGGCCCGGGAGGTGCTCGTACGCCCCTCGCGCTGGGCATGGCCTCGCTGGATCCCCACACCGGCACGGCGATTTCGTACCCGCCAGCAAGTCGCCTTCATCGACGCTCTGCGGCCCATCGTCCGCAGGCGCCGTTCAACGGGCCGACTCGGTGACGACATGCTGGGACAGATGCTCCGGCCCTCCCCCCGCTACGGCCTGCTGCCGGAGGAGGCCGTCCTCGACACGCTCCCCGGAATCACCGTCGCCACCTTCGAGACACCCTCCCGGGCAGCCGGATGGATCCTCCTCCACCTGGCCCGGCACCCCCGGGCGGCGGACCGCGTCGCGGCCGAAGCCGCCCTGCTGCCCGCGGATCCGGCCGCGACGACCAGCACCCACCTCGACAGCCTGCGATACACCCAGGCACTGGTACGCGAGGTGCTCCGGCTGTACCCCCCGAGCTGGCTGCTGACCCGGCGCGCCACGCGGCAGACCGAGCTCGCCGACTACACGATCGACGCCGGGTCCACCGTTCTCGTCTGCCCCTACACCGCCCACCGCGACGCACGGGAACACGCCGAGCCGGACGAGTTCCAGCCCGAGCGCTGGCTCGACGATTCGGGCTCGCCGGCGAAACCCGGGGTCTTCCTCTCCTTCGGCACCGGGCCGCACGGCTGCGAGGGAACCGCGCTGGCCATGGCGATGCTGACGCTCCTCACCGCGCAGACCGCCCGCCGCTACCACCTGAGCGAGCCGCCCGGACCGGAACCCGGTTACCAGGTCACCACCTTCGAAGGTCTCGCGACTGTCGGCCTGCGCCTGCGCGCCACCGCCCGCAGCTGAGGGCGGATCCGCTGTCGGCTACGGGTGACCAGCTGATGGTTCGCTCATCGGGTGCCGCCGGTCGAACTCGTTGGCGAGCATGCCCATCAGGACGAGGTCGTGGTGCCGGCCGGCGAAGAAGACGTGCTCCCGCAGGCGCCCCTCCTCGGTGAAGCCGAGCCGACGAAAAAGTGTCAGCGACGGCTCGTTGTGGGCGAAGATCGCCGCCAGGCATTTGTGATAACGCCGCTCGGCGAACATGAAGCGCAGCAGGAGCACTACGGCTTCCGTCGCGTAGCCCTTGCGCCGGTGGTCGGCGCCGATCGTGACATCGAGCTCGAACCAGCCCGAACGACGACCGGTGCGATGTGAGCCGACCGTGCCGACCAACTCCCCCGTGGCCGTCGTTTCGACTGCCAACCGGAACCGGTCGTCATCCCACTTGGCGACGGCCTGCTGCTTCGCCCAGGCACGGTAGCTCTCGGCGGACCGCGGTAGATCCAGCCGGCCGCCTCGCCGCCCGGCCTCGTCGGCGAGGCGCATGAGCGCTGTCCAGTCCTCGGGCTCGACAGCGCGCAGCCGTACCCGCTTACCGGTCCAGGACGATGCCGTACCCAATGCGATCACGCCGAGGGGCGGATGTTCTGGTTGAGACGGAACAGGTTCGTCGGATCGTAGGCGTCCTTGACCCTGACCAGCCGTTCGTGAACCCCTTCGGGGTACGAGGCGTGCACCTTGTCCTCGGCGGCCTCACCGGTGAAGTTGACGTACATGGCCCCGCGGCCGTGGCGTGCGATGTCCTCGCGGGCGTCGCGGGCCCAGGCGACATGCCCGTCGAAGCCGGCCGCTTCCGGGGACCGCGCGACCACGTTGAGTAGCACGCTCGCGTCCCGCTGGCTGAAGGCCGTGTCCCCGACGGGCACGCGGGCGAAGGCACCGCCCAGTTGGTGCAGATGCAGTTCGCTGAACGGCGTGGGGGTCGCCAGGTGATGGCGCAGCACGGCGTCGAGCGTGTCGTCGGTCGGCTCGATGAACGCCGACGTGAAGTAGTTGTGGGCGCCGGCCGTCCACATCGGGTCGAGCAGTGCCTGCATGCCCGTGTACGGCATGGGGCCCATGGCGTCGGCGATGGGGGTCCCCAGCGTTCGCAGCGGAGCGACGGACGCCTCACCGGCCGCGGGGTCGCCCGCGTACATGCCGATCACCGCCACGACGCGGGTGCCGTGGACCTCCGGGGGCAGGAAGGGCAGCGGCGGCGCCGTGACGAGCGAGACCACCGTCGTCAGTTCGTCGGGCATGCGCTTGGTCGCCTCGCGCCAGCCCGTGATCACCTGCCGGGCCTCTGCCAGGGGATAGAAGATCAGGCCGGCGAGGACCTGCGGTCCGACCGGGTGCAGCTGGTACTCGAACGAGGTCACGACACCGAAGTTGCCGCCGCCGCCCCGCAGCGCCCAGAAGAGCTCGGAGTGCTCGTGTGCGTCCGCGCGCACCACGCGGCCGTCCGCGGTGACGACCTCGGCCGCCGTCAGGTTGTCGCTGGCCAGACCGTGGCGGCGCAGCAGCCAGCCCACACCGCCGCCGAGCGTGAAGCCGGCGATCCCGGTCGAGGAGACCAGCCCGCCGGTGACGGCGAGCCCGAACGCCTGGGTCTCATGGTCGAGGTCGCCCCAGGTCAGGCCGGCCTGGGCGACCACCCGGCGCCGCCCCGGGTCGACGAAGGCGCCCTTCATCGGCGACAGGTCGATGACGATGCCGTCGTCGCAGGTCGAGAAGCCGGCGATGCTGTGCGAGCCGCCGCGCACGGCGACCAGCAGGTCCTGGCTGCGGGCGAACTCGACGGCGCGGATCACGTCCGCGGTCCCGGCGCAGCGGACGATCAGGGCCGGGTGTTTGTCGTGGGCGGCGTTCCAGATCGCGCGGGCCTCGTCGTACTCGGCGTCGTCGGGCCGGACGACGGTGCCGCGCAGACCTGCCTCCAGCTCGGCGATGGTGGCGTCCCCCAGGATGCCCTTTGCCGTGTCGATCGACATGGTCGGCTCCTCGGTGTGAGTGCGTGGAACTGATGGTCAGGACCGTAGGCGGCACCTCTTAGCAACCACTCAGCAGCCGCTTTGGACGGTCGGCGCCCAGGGCAGTGCGCGCCGCAGAACCGCCTGGCCGCGGGTGTCGTCGAGTCGGACGAAGAGGTCACGGGCCCGGACCGCCGTCCGCTCGGCGGGACTGCGCTCGCCCGCCTGCCACAGCAGCTGCGCCAGCAGCAGGGAGACCCAGCCGGCGGCTGAGGGGGACCCGGCGACCTGCTCCAGGCCCTGGGCGCGGGTCAGCAGAGCACGGGCGCGCGCGGAGTCGCCCATGCTCCGGGCCACCAGCCCGAGGTGCAGCAGGCTGTTGGTGGTGCCCGGGTTGTCGTCGGTCTCCTCGAAGCCCGCGAGGACATGCCCGATGGTCGCCTGAGCGCCTTCGGTGTCCCCCTCGGCCAGCAGGACCAGACCGAGGCAGCCGAGCGTGATGCCCTCCTCCCGGCGGTCGCCGAGCCGGCGCCTGATCGCCAGCGCGGTGTCGAGGTACTTCCTGGCCGCGTCGTAGTCGCCCCGACTGCGGTGGATGTTGCCGAGCGTGTTGAACGCCAAGGACTCCCCGTGCGGATCGGCGAGCGCGCGGAAACAGTCGACACCGCGCTCGGCGGCTTCGACGGCCGCCTCGGCGTCGCCCTCCACGCGGGTGGCCCAGGCGAGATTCGTCAGGACGTAGCCGCGTGCCCGGGACGGGCCGACCGTGCGGCCGGCGAGCACCGTCTCCTCGAAGGACACCGACACCTGCCCCGCCCCGTCGTCCTCGATCCCGTACCCCGGAGTCATGACGGGCAGGAAAGGGAGGCTTGCGGCGTCCGCGTCGTCCAGCAGCCGGAGACTCTCCAGACAGGCCTCGCGCGCCGCCGTGCCCTCGCCACGGCAGATGGCCCACACGCTCTCCAGGTGCGCGGCGGCCGCGAGGACCGTGGGGTCGCTCGCGTCGCGGGCGAGGGCGCGGGCCCGGTCCAGGGCGGTGCGGGCGCGTCCCCAGTTGCCGCGCATCCACAGCAGGATCGCCTGCTGGAAGTGGGCGTGCGCCAGTCCCGCCGGGTCCGGCAGCCGCTCGTGGATCCCGACGATCCGGGCGGCGATGTCCTCCAGCGGGGAGGCGTCACCGAGCCGGATCGCCAGCACGGCCCGCCCCATCAACGCGCGTGCCCGCTGCGGGCTGGGCTCCGGTGCTGCGGCCAGGGCGTCGTCCAGCCAGCGCCGGCCCTCGGCGAGCCGGCCCCGTTCGGTCCAGAACCAGCGCAGGGCGACGGCCAGCCGCAGCGCGCTGTCCGGTTCGTGGCTCAGGAAGGAGCGCAGGGCGGCCCGGAGATTGCCGTAGTCGGCCTCCAGTTCCAGGGACGTCACCCCGGACACCCCGGTGGGCGGCTCGCGGTCCCGGGCCTCGGCGAGAGCCAGGTAGTACCGCCGGTGCCGGGCCTCGATGTCCGTCAGCTCCCCGGCGGCCCGCAGCCGGTCCGTGGCGTACTGCCGGATCGTCTCGAGGAGCCGGTAGCGGACCTCGTCCTGCCGGGGCTCCACCCACACCAGGGACTTCTCGGCCAGTCGGCCGAGCAGGTCAAGCACCGAGGTGTGGTCGGTCGTGTCGGCGCACACCTCCTCGGCCGCGGCGAGCGAGAACCCGCCCGCGAAGACCGCGAGCCTGCGGAACAGGCACCGTTCCTCGTCGTCGAGCAGCCGGTGGCTCCACTCCAGCGTGGCGAGCAGCGTCTCCTGGCGGGTCGCACCGTGCCGGCTGCCGTGACCGAGCAGGGCGAGGGCGTCGTCGAGCCGTTCGGCGATCTGGCGCGGGGCCAGTACGTGCACCCGTGCCGCCGCGAGTTCCAGGGCCAGCGGCATGCCGTCGAGCCGGAAGCAGATCTGTGCCACCGCCTCCGCGTTGCCCGGGGTCAGCCGGAATCCGGGTGCCGCGTCGGCGGCGCGCTCCACGAACAGCCGCACGGAGCCGAACCGGCCCAGTTCCGCCACCGACGGCAGCCGGCGCGGGTCCGGCAGCCCCAGCGAGGGCACCCGGAAGGTGCGTTCCCCGTAGCTGCGCAGGGGCTCCCGGCTGGTCGCGAGGACGAAGACCCCCGGGCAGTGGGCGAGGAGCTCCGAGGCCAGGTCGGCGCACGCGTCGACCAGGTGTTCGCAGTTGTCCAGCACCAGCAGCAGCTCCCGGCCGCCGAGCTGGGCGATCAGCGCGTCCCGGCCCCCGCCGGACGGCGGGAGCCGCAGCCCCAGGGCCTCGGCGACCGCCTCGGGGACCAGGTGCGGTTCCGACAGCCCGGCGAGGTCCACGAAGGACGCCCCGTCCCGGTGGTCGTCGCCGCGACGGGCCGCCACGGCGAGCGCGAGCCGGGTCTTGCCGCAGCCGCCGGCCCCGGTCAGCGTCAGCAGCCTGCTCAGCCCGAGCAGCTTCTCGATCTCGGCCAGCTCGCGCTCCCGGCCGATCAGGGGGGTCGCCGGCACGGGCAACTCGTGCCGTGGGGCCTCCGCCGGCTGCTCCCGCGCCTCCACGGAGTCGGCCAGCAGCTCGCGGAAGAGGCGGCGGGTCTGCGGGTCGGGGTCGGCGCCGGTGTCCTGGCGGAGCGCGTCCCGCAGATGCTCGTAGTCGGCCAGCGCCTCCCGGCGTCGCCCGGCCTCGGCCAGGACCCGCATCAGCGCCCGGTGACCCGGCTCGTGCAGCGGCTCCTCGACGATCAGGGCCCGCAGTACGTCGATGGCCTCGTCCATGTGGTGATCGTGCTCCAGCAACTCGCCGAGCCCCAGCCTGAGTGCCGTGCGCCGCGTCTCCAGCGCCTCGGCCGCCTCGCCCACCCAGGGCTCGTACCGGTCCTCGGGCAGCAGACCCGGGTCGGCCAGGGCGAGCGCGGCGCGGTAGTCCGCGGAGCCGCCGCCGTCCGCGGCCCGGCGGGCCGCCTCGTCGAACTCGTCGAGGTCGATCCGCACACCGCCGCCGGGGTCGAGCAGCACCATGTCGTCGCGCAGCACGACGACGTCGCCCGGCGCACCCGTGGCGGTCAGCGCGCGGCGCAGGGCGTACAGCACCTGGTGGAGGTTGTTCGCCGCGGCCGTCCGGTCGAGGTCCGGCCACAGGAGGTCGTAGAGCCGTTCCCGGTGCATCTGGTGGCCCGGGGACAGGCACAGGAGTTTGAGCAGGCTACGGGCCTTGCGCAGCCGCCACGCCCCGGCGGCGACCGGGCGGTCGGCGACCGCCACCGCGAATCCGCCGAGGAGTTGGATGTGTACCTGATCGGCCATGGCTGCCTCACGAGCAGGCTACCGCCAGACCCGGGCCGGGACCTGCCGTGCCCAGATGCATGACGATGCCCGCTGCGGAAGGATCGGGCAGGGGCGGTCCGCATTCCGTGCTGCCGCACGAGCCCACCGCCCACCGGTGCCTCGGCGTCTGTCCGAGCTGGGGGTGACGCCCGTTCCGGCGCTCCTACCGGAGCATTCACATGCACACGAAACACTTGACGCCGACGCCGTCCGCCGGTGACTTCGGCCTGCTGCTCGTCCGGCTGACCTTCGGGCTGCTGATGGTCGGGCACGGAGCCCAGAAACTGTTCGGGTTCTTCGGCGGAGGGGGCCTGACGGCGACCGGCCAGGGGTTCGCCCGCCTCGGCTTCCACCCGGGAAAGCTGTTCGCCGTGATCGGCGGGCTGTCCGAATTCCTCGGCGGCCTCGGCTTCGCCCTCGGGCTCCTCACGCCCCTGGCGGCCGCCGCCCTGATCGGCGTGATGATCAATGCCATGGCGACCGTCTCCGGCGCCCACGGATTGTGGGACACGAACGGCGGCGTGGAGTACAGCGTCTGCATCTGCGTGGTCGCCCTGGCCGTCGCGGCCATCGGCCCGGGCCGGCTCGCCCTCGACCGGTTCTTCCCCTGGGGCACGGGCGGTTGGGCCGAGGCCGGGTTCGCCCTGGGCCTGGGCGGTATCGGCGCTGCGATAACGCTGAGTCTGTGAATCAGGGCGCGAGCCGTGGCGGCGTGTGGGCTCCGTACCCCGCGTCGGCTACCCCCGCTGCGCCGCGTCGGGTCGGCCGCACCGCTCCAGGACCACGAGCGCGGCGTCGTCGGTGAGTCGGCCGCCGGTGTGCCGCAGCAGGTCTCCGCGCAGGCCTCGCACCATGTCCTGAAGGGACTGCGCGCTGCGGTCCCGGGCGTGGGCGCCGAGGTCGTGGTAGCGGCCGCCCCGGTCACGTGCCTCGACGAACCCGTTGGTGTAGAGGAGCAGTCGGTCGCCGGGACGGAACGCGATGGTCTGGGTCACGGGTTCGGCGCCGACGAGGTGGGCGAGCCCGATGGGCGCACCGGGCGGAGTGGGCGCGTGGACACGCACCGTTCCACCGCGCAGTGTCAGTGGCTCCGGGTGCCCGCAGTGGATCATCCGGACCACGGGCTCGTCGTGGGGGAGCTCCAACAGGACGGCGGTCACGTAGCGTTCGCTGAACGGCTCCTCCTGCGGCGCGTGCAGCTGCCGGGCGGCGCTCGCCTCCAGCCGGCCGCACACGTCGGCCAGTGCGCGTTCCTCGTACGCCGCCTCACGGAAGCTGCCCAGCAACGCCGCGGAGGCCGCCACCGCGGACAGCCCTCTGCCCCGGATGTCTCCGACGAGCACCCGGATGCCGTACGGGGTGTGCAGGGCCTCGTAGAAGTCACCGCCCTCGCTGTGGCCCTCGCGCCGATCGGACACCGCGGGCACGTAGGTGGCGGCCAGGTTCACGGAGCCCATACGGCGGGGCAGGGGGCGCAGCGCGGCGCGCCGGGCGGCGTCGGCGACCGACCGTGCCCGCCGCAACTGCCGTTCGCGCCGGCACCGCACCGAGCATGCCGGCAGCCCGGCCATCGAGACCACCGCCAGCGTCAGGATCGTCACGTCACCGCCCGGTGTGCCCCACCGTCCCTCGACCAGCTGGACCAGCACGGTCGTCGCCATGGCGGCACCGGCCAGCACGCTCGTCACCGCGACTCCGTTCAGGGCGCCGGCGAGTACCGGAACGGCGGCCATGACGGGCAGTACGTGCAGCCGGTCGCTCGTCACCAGGTCGGTCAGCGCGACGGCGGCCAGCAGCAGGAGCGGTGCGCCCCAGCGCGCGACTGGGGAGAGAACGTCCGGGTGCAGCGGCGAGCGGATCTCAGCCATGGCGGCTCACCTCCACGGAGGTCCCCGCGGTACGTGGGTGCCGCGTCGGCGAGGTGGCGCCGCGGTCGCGGTCCAGGCACGCGAGCATGTCCTCCAACTGGTGCGCCAGACCGCGGTCCTTGCTGGAGTCGGCCTCGGCGTGCAGATGCTGTCCCGCCCATCGGGCGGCCGGCAGGATGGGGTGGGCACGGCCCCCATGGAAGGTACGGACGCACATCGCCGTCCCGAGGAGCAGGCGGGCCCCGCCCGGGCGGAAGTCAGGCGTGACGGGATCGCTTCCGTGACGCCTCGTAGGGGGCCCGGACTTGCTCTCCTCTTCGAGCAACTGGCCAACGTCCCGGGCCCGGTCGGCGACGCGCGCGAGCGTGTCCAGGACGGTGTGGTCCAGATGCCAGACCGATGTACGGGCCGCCGACCGAAGGTTCCACCGGCGGCTCTCCCGCGCCGCGATCAATTCGGTGTCCGCCCGGGTCACCGCATCGGTCAGCCTCGCGGTCCAGTCGTCGCCCAGCAGTTCCCGCGGGGGCCGCTGCTCGCGGAGTGCGCGCGCGAGGAGTTCCAGTACCCGGGACAGCCGGCCGCGGAGATCGTCCAGGGCCCGCTCGGCGGAGCGAAGGTGGAGCGGCGGAAACAGTACGGCGTTGACCGCGGTGCCGATCACCACGCCCACGGCGGTTTCGATCACGTGCGGAGCCAGGTCGTCCCACAGGTGGCTGCGTGCCATGGCGAAGGCGAACAGCGCGGTGATGGGTACGTGGACGCCGTGTTGTCCGAGGCGGTCGTATCCGGCGAGGACGATGGACGCGAACACGACGATGCACAGGGCAGGGAGCGTGGGGCCGACGAGGATCGCGGCGGGGACGGCGACGAGAATGCCCAGGGCGCAGCCCGCCGCGTACTGGGCCGCCGCAACCAGTGAGCGGAACGCCGAGGACTCGGTGATCAGGAGCGCGGCCAGCGCGGCCGGATACGGGCTGTGGCTACCGAATGCCGTGCCGCACACCACCCAGGCCAGTCCGGCCGCGGCGGCGGCTCGTACGGGAGGCTGCCAGCGGCGGCTCGGCGGTGCGGCGAGTTGTACATGATCGAGTGCGCTCCGTATGAGAGGTGCAGTAGACATCCCGGTCGTTATTGCCGCGTCTGCACCGCGAAAACCCATATGTCCCACTTGATGGATTCTTTGCCTGACGGCTGGGTGTCCAAGAGCGCTTCCTATACTGACCGAATGATCACCGTCCCGCTCAGCGCGCTCGAAGTGGCCACGGTCCAGGAGGGCGCCCGAGCCGCCGACACGTTACGTGACACCACCGAGTTCGCCCGCCGCCTGGAAGACCTCGGATACCTGCGACTTTGGTACGCCGAGCATCATCATTCGCCGGCCATAGGAGCGTTCCCGCCCGTCGTCCTGACCGCCCACGCGGCCGCGCTCACCTCGTCGATCCGCCTCGGATCCGGGGGCGTACTCGCGCCGCACCACGCGCCGATCATGCTGGCGGAGCAGTTCGGCACGCTGGCCGCACTCCACGGGGGCCGCATCGACCTCGGCATCGGCCGGGGTCCGGGCACCTTCGACGAGGCGACGGCACGCGCCCTGCGGCGAGGTGCCGGACCGGCGACGGACGACGAGTACCGGAGCGATGTGTCGGCGACTCTGCGTCACCTGGTGGACGAGGTCGTACTCGATCCGCTCCCGGAGCCCTGGCTGCTGTCCTCCAGCACGGCCGGCGCCGCGCTCGCCGCGGAACTGGGACTGCCGGTCGCCTTCGCCCATCACATCCGCCCCGACAACACCCTCACCGCTCTCGACCACTACCGCGAGCACTTCTCCCCGTCCCGCTGGTGCGAGCGCCCCCGCGTGCTGATCTGTGTGGAGACGATATGCGCCGACACGCAGCGGGAGGCCGACCGGCTGGCGGGCCCCATGAACGTGGTGAAGGCCGCGCTCCTCAAGGGGCGGGGCGACATCGCCTTCCCCACCCCCGAACAGGCGGCCGCGCACACCTTCACCGACGAAGAAGCGCGGGCGCTGGCCGGGTTCCGTGCCCAACAGGCGTACGGCTCACCGGAGTCCGTCGACAAGCGACTGACGGACCTGGTGGGCGCGACCGGCGCGGACGAACTCATGCTGGTCACGCCCGTCTACGAGTTGGCCGCCCGCCTGAGGTCGTACGAACTGGTCCAGCAGCACATCGCGGTGCCCACGGCGTCGTAGCGAGGGCAGGGTGGATCGCGCCTGCCGGATCAGCCGCCCGTGACGTCGACGAAGTCGGCCGGGGAGGTGGCCGATCCGGTGGTGCTGGACCCGGCGAAGCTCCAGCGCCAGTAGCCGTCCACCGTGGCCTTCGCGGTGGCCTTGAGAGCGCCGCCGACACCGCTGGTCACCGTCGTCACGGTGGTGTAGGTGGTGGTGCCGGCCTTCCGGAACTGCAGTTGCGCGGGTTTGCCCACGTAGCCGCCGTTGGTGCCGTTGTCCCAGTTGGCGCGGGTCAGGGCGCCCTTGACGGTGATGACCTTGCCCTTGGCCACGGGCTCGGGAGAGGCGTCGGCGGTCAGCTTGGCCGCACGCTTCATCAGGAAGGTGCCCGCGCTGTCCTTGTTGACGTAGTCGAAGTCGTTGGCGTCCACGGACGTCCAGACGTGCCAGGTGCCGGCGGTGGCGTTGGTGTGGGGCGTAAGGGGGCCGACGGTGATGTCGGTGGTGCAGATGGAGGTGCTCTCGCTGCGGGGGTCGGGGGAGCAGGACATCGGAGTGTCGGAACCGGGCCCCGCATGGCCGTCGGGGTTGTCGAACGAGCCGTGGTAGACCCAGCCGAAGGCGTCCTTGATCCCCGAGTTGTCGCTCGCGGTGATGCTGAGCGTGAACGTCTTCGTCCCGGTGGCGCCGAGCACGACCGCCTTGCCGTTGTTGACGACGACCTTGAGGACCTGGGTGTCGCCCGAGCCGGAGTCGGCGTCGGCGGGCGAAACGGCGAGGGCGGAAAGGGCCAGCGCACCTGACGCGGCCACGACGACGGAACGTCTCAACTTGGGTCCTCGGGGAGAAGAAGTGGTGTGCCCGAAACGGGGCGTGATCCGAAACGGATCGCATAGTAGCCCGCGTTCAGTGCCCCGAGGAGAGCCAGGGCTGGGGGTCGGTGTAGTAGCCGCCGTAGATGACTTCGAAGTGCAGATGCGGGCCGGTGGACAGGCCGGTGGAGCCCACGCGTCCGATGGGGGTGCCCGTCCGCACGGTCTGGCCCGCGGTGACCTGGAGGGCGGACAGGTGGCTGTAGGTGGTCTCCAGGCGCTTGCCCTGGATGGTGCCGTGGTCGATGACGATGCGGTTGCCGTACGCCTTGGTCAGGGCGGCGAAGACCACCCGTCCCTGCCGCGCGGCGGAGACCTGGGCGCCCTGCGGCGCGCCGAAGTCCACGCCCGTGTGGAGCTTGGTCACGCCGGTGAGGGGGTGCACCCGGGAACCGAAGGGGGACGTCACGGTGAGGGTGCCGACGGGTGCGGCGAGGACGGCGCCCGCCGTCTGTCCGGTGCCGTCGCCCGCGTCCTCGTGGTCGAACCCCGCATAGCGCGCCAGGCGCGACTTCACCTCGCCGACGTAGGTCGACGCGCTCGCGGGGACGCGTCCGGCCTTCACCACCTCGCCCTCGCCCACCGCGTATGCCGCCAGGGTCAGTTCGACCAGGTCCCCGGAGACGGTCCCGTCGGTCCGCAGCGTCGTGACCTTCGTCGCGAGGGCACAGTCCTGTCTGCCGAGCGCCATGATGGCGTCCGGCCGGTCCAGGGGTGAGGAGCGCCCGTTGCCGTCGTCGTCCTTGCCCCACCGCTTCCACGCGGCGTCCGTGAAGGCGGCGATGCCGGACCTGCCCGGCTCACCCGAGTCGCTCTCCCAGCCGGAGAGTTGGTCGATCTGGGCGGCGAGCACGGACGGGCTGAGGACCGCACAGGCGCCGGCGGCCTTGCGCAGCCAGGGGCCGTACGACGCGTTCACCTGGTCGGCGCTGTTCGGCTGCGCGGTCGCGGCCTGCGTCGAGTCGGGGTCGAAGCCGCCGGTCAGGGTGAGGAAGCCGGCGACCGCCAGGGCCGTGACGAGTCCTGGTAGCACCAGGAGCGTGAAGGGGCCGGGACCGCGACGGCGGGGGCTGGGCGTACTCCCCGAAGGGCCGTGCGGGTGGGGCCTGTTGTTCACAGGCGGACGCTAACCCGCCTCCCCCGCGTGCCGCAGCGGACGCGGAGGCAGGGTCGGCTGCCCGTAGGGGCACACCTGGTGGCCCTACGTCAGGAGACCGGGTTCGGGTGACTGGGCGATCGCTCCCCGCGCCAGCAGCAGGAGGGCGTCGACCAGGTCGTCCGCCGGGCTGCCGGTCGCCAGGCGCCGCAGTTGCAGACCCATCACCAGGGCGACCGTCGTGGCCGCCAGGTGTTCCGCGTCGGGGACGCCCAGGGCGGTGAGGATCTGGGCGGCGAGCCGGTCGTAGGCCCGGAACGCCTCCGACGCCGCCTCGCGCAGCCGCTCGTCGCGTCCGGCGTGGATGTACAGCTCGAACGGCGCGAGATGCGCGCTGTCGAGCGCCGTACCGCAGGCCACCTGGCCGGCCAGGGACGCGGCCTCCTCGATGGCGAGGCCCTCGGTCTGGCACTGGTCGGCCAGCTCGGTGAAGTGCCGGGCCTCCTCGCGCACGAAGTGCAGCAGGCTCTCGCGCAGCAGATCGTGCTGCGTCTCGAAGTGGTACGTGACCGAGCCGAGCGAGACCCCGGCCTCCTTGGCGATCCTTCTGTTGGTGAGCGCCGCGAGCCCGCCGTCGCCGATGATCTGCAGGACGGCCGTGATGATGCGCTGACGTGTCGGGGCGGGGGCGGCGTTGGACATGTCGCTCATTGTTCCATCGGTGCGTCGCGGCTTCGGACAGGGGCGCAGGCCGCGGCACGTGCGACTCCACCGAACCGCCCCAGCTCCCTTACGAATGGGACCTGTTGGCGTGGGCGTGAGTGGACGGGATCACCTGGACAGGAGCACCGGTCCTCCCTATTGTTCGTTCGAACGAACGGAATCGGAGGGCAGTCGTGCACATCGCTGGGGCAACCGTTCTGCTGACCGGAGTCACGGGAGGCATCGGCGGGCAGCTCGCCGCCGAACTCTCGGCCCGGGGCGCAGACCTCATACTCACCGGACGGCGTCGCGAGGCGCTGGACCCCATCGCCGAACGCTTCGGTGCCCGGACCGTCCTGGCCGACCTCGGCGACCCGGACGACGTGCTCCGCCTGGCCTCGGAGGCCGCCGGTACGCAGATCCTGGTCGCCAACGCGGCCCTGCCCTCCAGCGGCGACGTGCTGGACTACACGCCGGAGCAGATCGACCGGTCGATAGCGGTGAACCTGCGCGCCCCCGCGGTGCTCGCGCGACTGCTGGCCGGGGACATGGTGGCCGCCCGGCGCGGGCACATCTGCTTCGTCGGGTCGCTGTCCGGGCTCGCGGCCACCAAGTCGTCGTCGATGTACACCGCGACCAAGTTCGGGCTGCGGGGCTTCGCCCTCTCCTTCCGCCAGGACCTGCACGCCACGGGCGTGGGTGTCTCGATCGTCCAGCCCGGTTTCGTCCGGGACCTCGGCATGTTCGCCAAGACGGGCTCGCCCACCCCCGGCGGCGTACGCACCGTCTCGCCGGAGCGGGTCGTCAAGGGAGTCGTCCGGTCGATCGAGCGCAACGTCGCCGAGATCAACGTCGCGCCGGCCGAGCTGAAGTTCCTCACCAGGATCGCCTCGCAGTTCCCCGGATTCGCGGAGCGAGTGCAGCGCAGGGTGGGGGCGGAGGAGACCATGGAGGTCATCGTGGAGGCCCAGCGGTCGAGCCGCTGAGCCGCAGGGGGCCGCGCAAAAGTTGCGTGCCGGGGCGTGTCCCCACGCCCCGGCGCCTCACAGCATGACGTGCTTGACCTGCGTGTAGTCGAGCAGTCCGGTGAGCGAGAGGTCGCTGCCGTACCCGGAGTGGCGCACACCCCCGTGAGGCATCTCCGAGACCGTCGTGCCGTGGGTGTTGACCCAGACGATGCCGGTGTTGAGCGCGCGAGACGCGCGCATCGCGCGGTCGTGGTCCCGCGTCCAGACGCTCGCGGCGAGCCCCTGGGGGACCGCGTTCGCCAGGCGGAAGCCCTCGGACTCGTCGGCGAAGGACTGGACGGTGACGACCGGCCCGAACACCTCGCGCTGCACGATCTCGTCCCGCTGCTCGACCCCGGCGACCACCGTCGCCTGATGGAAGTAGCCGGGGCGGTCCAGGGCCGCGCCGCCGGTGACGACCTCGGCATGCGCCGGGAGCGTCTCCAACAGGCCTTGTACTGAGGACAGTTGGGCCACGTTGTTGAGCGGTCCGAAGGCGGCGTCCGGGTCGTCGGGGTCGCCCGGCGCGAGGCGGGCGGCACGGTCGGCGAAGGCGGCCAGGAAGCGGTCGTGGATCCGCTGATGGACCAGGATCCGGGTGGCGGCCGTGCAGTCCTGGCCCGCGTTGTAGTAGGCCAGTGACGACAACTGCTCGACCGCGTCGTCGAGATCGGCGTCCTCGTGGACCAGCACCGGCGCGTTGCCGCCGAGTTCGAGGTGCAGCCGCTTGAGGTCGGCGGCCGCCGCGGCGGCGATCTGCTGACCGGCGCGGACGCTGCCGGTGACGGCGACCAGCCGGACGGCGGGATGCGCCACCAGGGAACGCCCCGTGTCACGGTCGCCGCACACGACGTTCAGCACCCCGGGCGGCAGATGCTCGGCGGCCAGCCGGGCGAGCAGCACGGCGGAGGACGGTGTGGTGTCGGAGGGTTTGAGGACGACGGTGTTGCCGGCGGCGAGCGCGGGGGCGATCTTCCACACGGCCATCATCAACGGGTAGTTCCACGGGGTGATCTGCGCGCAGACGCCGACCGGCTCGCGCCGCAGGACGGAGGTACGGCCCGGGGTGTACTCGGCGGCGGCGGCGCCCGGCAGGTTCCGGGCGGAGCCGGCGAAGTACCGCACCACGTCCACGATCGCGGGCAACTCGTCCGCCAGGAACAGGGCGCGCGGCTTGCCCGTGTCGGCCACCTCGGCGCTCGCCAGCGCGTCGGCCTGCGCCTCCAGGGCGTCAGCGATCCGCAGCAGCGCGGCCTGCCGCTGCTGCGGAGTCGTCACCGACCAGCCGACGAAGGCCTCCTCGGCCGCCCGGCAGGCCGCGTCCACGTCCGCCGGCCCGGACAACGGGGCACTCCCGTGCGGGAGTCCGGTGGCCGGGTCGACCAGCCGCAGCGTGGTACCGGAAGCGGCGGGCCGCTCCTTGCCGTCGATGTGGTTGAGGACGGTCGTGAACCGGTCGGTGTCAGCCACGGCGCAGCGCCTCCTCGGCGGCGGCGCGACCGGTGCGGACGGCGCCTTCCATGTATCCGGCGACCCACTGGTCGGAGCCGCAGACGTAGAACGGGGGTTCGTGGGTGCCGTGCAGCGGGCCCACGGCCATGACCTCGCCCGGTGGCCACTGGGTGACGTAGCCCTGGGTCCACGGGTCGGTGCCCCACAGCCGCAGGTGGCAGGCGGTCGGCCGGAGTGCCTCGTCGCCGAACAGGGCGGCCATCTCGGCGAGCAGCTCCGGGGTGCGCAGCTGGGGCGGGACGCCGAGCAGCACGCCGTAGCGCTCGGGCGGAATCAGCGCCGACAGGACGCCCTCGTTCTGCGGCCAGGTGCTGCCCAGCACGCCCTCGCATTCGGACAGGCCGTTGAGACCGTCGGCGCGCCAGAAGGGCCGGTCGTAGACGGCGGCGAACTTCGCGGCCGTCGCGTGGCGTTGCCGGTGCAGGGAGGCGAGCCGCTCCTCGCTCACGCCGCTGAAGGCGACGGACCTGAGCGGTCCCACGGGCAGGGCGCTCACCACCGCGCCGGCGGTGAGGACCTCGCCGGTGACCAGGCGCACGGCGCAGCGGCCGGGTCGTATGTCGAGGGCGGCGACGGGGGAGCCGAGCCGGACTCGATGGCCCAGCTCGCTGCCCATCACCTCGGCGAGCGTCGCCGATCCCGCCGCCAGCCGCAGTCCCTCCCAGTCCTCGTAGTCGTAGTCGCCGCTGCCCGAGCCGGGGACCGCCGCGCTCTTGCGCAGCGCGGCCAGCAGCGAGATCCGCTCGTAGGAGCCGCCGGCCAGGCCGAGTTGGCCGATCTCCCACAGACGTACCACGCCCGGCGTGGCATGCCGGGAGCGAAGCCAGTCGGCCACGGACAGCCGGTCCAGGGCCGCCGCGTCCGGATGCGACCACGGGTCGTCGAGGTCGACGGTCGCGGCCAGGGCGGCGAACTCCGCGCCGAGGCGCTCGTGCAGGGCCGTGTCCCCGGGGCCGAACCAGTGCGGTGGGTCGCCGGCCGAGCGGCCCTCCGGTGTGGCACGGGTGATGCAGCCGGGTTCGGCGACATAGCTGGGGATCAGGTCGAGGCCGAGTTCCTTGGCCAGTTGCAGGTAGGCGGTGTGCCCGTGGCCGACCACTTCACCGCCCAGCTGGACGGTACGGCCGTCGGGCGTACGGGTCTGCTCGACCCGCCCGCCGACACGGTCCCGGGCCTCCAGGACCAGCACGTCGGTGCCGCCGGCCGCCAGGTCCCGGGCGGCGGCGAGCCCGGCCAGCCCGGCGCCGAGCACGATCACGTCGTGATGCATGAGCTTCGCTTTCGTCGGGGAGGGGTCAGGCCAGGACCAGGCAGTGCTCGGGACGCCAGCCGAACTCCACCGTCTCGCCGCCGCTCCAGCGGTCCTCCATGCGGGCCCGGGCCGTGTTCTGCTCCAGGACGGACAGCGTGACGCCGGGGGCGAGTTCGATCAGGTAGGTCGTGGTCGGGCCGCTGTAGACGGTTTCGCGGATGACACCGCGCAGCATCGACATGTCCGGTTCGAAGTCGGACAGCCAGATCTTCTCGGGGCGCACGGACACGCTGACGGCGGCGCCGTCGTCGATACCGCTCCGCGTTCCGACCGGCAGGGCGGGCCCCTGGTCGAGAGTGACCTCACCGCCCCGGTAGGTGCCGGTCATCAGGTTGGAGGTGCCCATGAAGGAGGCGACGAAGCGGGTGGCGGGGTGCTCGTAGATGTCCTCGGGGGTGCCGCACTGTTCGATGCGCCCCTCGTTCATGACCGCGATCCGGTCCGACATGGTCAGCGCCTCGTCCTGGTCGTGGGTGACGAAGACGAAGGTGACGCCGACCTCGCGCTGGATCTGCTTCAGCTCCACCTGCATCTGGCGGCGCAGCTTCAGGTCCAGCGCGGCCAGCGGCTCGTCGAGGAGCAGGACGGCCGGACGGTTGACGAGCGCGCGGGCGAGCGCGACGCGCTGGCGCTGGCCGCCGGACAGGGTACGGGGCTTGCGGTCGGCGAGGCCGGAGAGCTGGACCAGCTCCAGCATCTCGCCGACGCGCCGGCGGATCTCGGTCCTGGCGACGCCCTGGCGCTTGAGGCCGAAGGCCACGTTGTCGGCGACGCTCAGGTGGTCGAAGAGCGCGTAGCTCTGGAAGACGGTGTTGACGTTGCGCTTGTTCGGTGGCAGCGCGGTCACGTCGTCACCGGCGAGCAGCACCGAGCCCTCGCTGGGATCGCTGAACCCGCCGATCATGCGCAGCGTGGTGGTCTTGCCGCAGCCGGAGGGGCCCAGCAGGGAGAAGAAGTGGCCGGCCTCGATGTCGAGGTCCAGGTGGTGGACGGCGTAGGAGTCGGCGAACCGCTTGGAGACGCCTTCGAGCCGGACGGCGGGGGTCACGTCCATGAGTCACTCTCCGGAGAGGATGTCGAGGCCGCCACGGCGGCCGAAGAGGCGCGGGATGAACAGGGCCAGGGCGATCAGGCCGATGGATCCCGCGAGCATCAGCGTGCCGACCGCGTTGATGGTCGGCTGCACGCCGAAGCGGATCGCCGAGTAGATGCGCACCGACAGCGGCTGGGGGTCGACGCCGGTGGTGAAGTAGGCGAGGACGAAGTCGTCGAAGACCAGCGCGAAGATCAGTACGGCACTGGCCAGTACGGCGGGGAGCAGGGCGGGCAGCGTCACCAGGCGGACCGCCTGCCAGCGGGTGGCGCCGAGGTCCATCGCGGCCTCCTCCACCTCCGGGTTCAGCGTGGCGACCCGGGACCGGAGGATGACCGTGACGTAGGAGATGGAGAAGGTGATCTCGGCGAGCATCACCGTGCCGGTGGACAGGGCCACGCCCAGGCCCTTGAACAGCAGCATCGACGCCACTCCCGTGACGATCTCCGGCGTGATCAGCGGCACCAGCATGATCAGGCCGGCCAGCGAGCCGAGCCGGGTGCGGCAGCGGACCAGGCCGAGCGCGAGCGCCACCCCGAGGACGACCGAACCGGCCATCGCCACCAGGGAGATCCGCAGGCTGGTGCCCAGCGACGCGATGAGGACGTCGTCGTGGACGAACGCGCGGTACCAGCGCAGGCTGAACCCGCCGAAGACGGTCAGGGACTTCTTGGAGTTGAAGGAGAACAGCGCCACGACCGCGATCGGCAGGTAGAGCAGGGCGAGGAAGAGCGCGGTCACGGCGATGAGGACGCGGGGCTTGCGATCGGCACGGCCCCGCTTGGTGCGGGTCCGGGCGGCCGGCCGGGCCGGGGCGGTGACGGAGGGCTGTTTGACCATGGTCATCGGCGGGCCTCCGCCTCGTCCTTGCGGGTGCGCCGCAGGTAGCCGAACATCCCGACCAGCAGGACCAGCATCAGCAGCATGGTGAGCGCGGAGCCCAGCGGCCAGTTCTGGCCCTGGAAGAACTTGTCCTGGATGAGGTTGCCGATCATGATCTGGTCCGGTCCTCCCATGAGCTGTGCGCTGACGAAGTCGCCCATGGCGGGCAGGAAGACCAGCACCAGCCCGGCCGCCGCGCCCTGCCGGGTGGCGGGCAGGGTGACGTGGAAGAAGGTGCGGACCGGACCGCCGTACAGATCGCGGCCGGCCTCGATGAGGGAGACGTCCAGCCGTTCCAGGGCCGCGTACAGCGGGATGATCATGAAGACGACGAAGCCGTAGACGAGTCCCGCGACCACGCCGACGCCGGTGTTGAGGATCTTCGTGCCGCTGTCGGCCAGCCCCACCGCGCGCAGGGCGCGCAGCACGGGCCCGTCGTCGGACAGGACGACGGACCAGCCGTACATCCGGACCAGGTAGTTGGCGAAGAAGGGCACCACGATCGCGGCGATCAGCGCGTTCTTGTACCGGCCGCCGTACAGGGCGATCGTGTACGCCACCGGGTAGGCGATCAGCAGGCAGAGCGCGCAGGTCAGCAGGGCGTAGCCGAGGGAGCGGGCCAGGACCTCGGTGTAGGCGGGGTCGGCGAGGGCGCGGACGCCGGCCAGGTCGAAGCCGAAGCGCGGGTTGCCGAGGTCGTCGGTGGTGCCGACGGCGAGTACGGCGACGAGCACCAGCGAGGCGATCAGGAAGCCGGTCATCCACAGGGTGCCGGGCAGCATGAACCAGGTCCACATGCGGGTGCCGGTGGCATCCCGGCCGCGGCGGCGGGCGCGTGCGAAGTGGCGGAGCAGTGCCATGGGTCAGCCCGCCTTCACATGGGTCCAGGCGGTGTCGCGGGCGTCCTCCGCCGCGCGGCCGCCGTTGCGGAAGAACAGGTCCGCCTTCAGGTCGTCCTCGGTGACCAGGCACTCGGGGAAGGGTTTGACCAGCTCGGCGTAGACCTTCTCGGAGCCCGCCACCGGCATCGGGTAGCCGATGTACTCGATGTTCTTCTTCACGTTCTCCGGCCGCAGCATGTAGTCGATGAACAGCATCGCGGTGCCGGGGTGCGGGGCGTTCCAGGGGATGGCGTAGCAGTCGGAGTTGATCGGCGTGCCCTCCCTCGGCGCCTCGAAGCCGAACACCGAGGGGTCCTTGGCCTGGTTGAGCATGGCGGCCATGTCGCCGCTCCAGGCCTGCGTCATGACCGCGTTGCCGTTGAGGAGGTTGTTGTAGCTGTCGCTGGAGAAGCCGCGCAGTCGCGGCCGCAGGGTGTTCAGCAGGGCGGTGATCCGGTCGAGGTCGCCGCTGTCACCGGTGCTGACGTCCAGGCCGAGTTCCAGGGCGCCCATGCCGAGGACCTCGTCCCGGTCGTCCAGCAGGAACACCTTGCCCCTGGCCTTGTCGTTCCACAGGTCCTTCCAGGAACCGGTCAGCTCGCCGATCCGGTCGCGGCGCCAGCCGATGCCGGTCTTGTACGCCGTGAAGGGGACGGTGTGTGCGGAACCGGGGTCGTACCAGGGGTCGGCGAAGTAGTCGTAGGAGCCGAATATGGCGTGCGCGTTGGCGAGCCGGGAGTGGTCGATACGGCGCAGCCGGCCGCCGCGGACCAGGCGCTGGGCCCATTTGGCGGTGGGAAAGATGATGTCGTAACGGTTTCCGGCGTTGAGCTTGGCGACCATGCCCTCCATCGAGTCGAAGTTCGACTGGACGACCTTGACGCCGTACTCCTTCTGGAAGCCCTTGAACACGGACGGGTCGACGAAGTCGGCCCAGTTGAAGTAGACGAGATCGCCGTCGACATGCGGCTCGATCGGGGCGAGCTGCCGGGCGTCGGGGGTTTTCGCGGGCATGAACCCGCAGCCGGCGGCTGCGGCGCCCAGCAGACCGCAGGCGCCCGCCCGCAGCACGGCGCGTCGGGTCGGCGGTGGTACCTCGGGGGACATCGAACGTCCTCTCCGTCGAGGAACGGCACAACTCCAGGGCGGGACCGGTTGGTCGGCTCACGGAGGCCCTGACTCCGTAGGGAAGACCGGTCTGGGGAGGGTGCGAGGGTGCGTCAGCGGGCGCGGGGTAAGCCCGACCGCGGGCCTGTGACGGCGTGCGGGTGCGACGCGTGCGCTGTGCCGGGAGGAGTCACGGCGTGGGCCCCTCCACGTCGTCGCGGATGCGGCGGGCGAACCAGCCGACGGCGGCCTCGCGCTGCGACAGCGGCCCCGGCTCGAAACCGGGCGTCCGCAGGCCGGCCTGTACCCGCTCCACCAGCTCGGCGTCCTCGTCGTTGGTGACCCAGCCGATGTGGATGTTCAGCCGCCGGGCCAGCCGGGTGCGGATGCTCTCCCCGTGCCGTGTGTAGAAGCCGCCCGGGATCGCCGCCCGGTCCTGGGCGGTCGGCAGGGCGGTCCATGCGAGCACGTGGTCAGGGTAGAAGTCGATGAGCGTGTTCGGGTAGATCACGGCGTACCGCCACACCCGCCGGTCGGCCTCGGTCAGTCCCGGCATCGGGGTCGCGAGGCGCTGGTAGAGCCGCTCGGTCCAGTTCGAGGAGGGCTTGTCGCGCAGCGGAGACTCGAACAGGACGTAGTTCTCCTGCACGTCCACCGTGTACGCCTGGTAGTCGAGTAGTCGCATGAGCGCGGGGTGGGCCACGGGGACGTGGTAGCCCTCCAGATAGTTGTCGACGATCACCTTCCAGTTGGCGTTCTGCTCCTCGCCCTCCGCCAGATCGTGGATGCGGTGCTTTCCGACGGGTACGAGGCCGGGTCCGGCGTAGTGGCCGACGGCCTCGGCGAGACCGGCGCAGCTCTCGGCGAGCGGGGTCGCCTCCATGTCGAGGTTGACGAAGACGAAGCCGAGGAAGGACTCCACGTTGACCGGGTGCAGTCCGAGCCGGGGCTTGTCCAGGCAGGGGATCCGGCGCGCCTCGGGGGCGCCGACCAGCCGTCCGTCCAGCTTGTAGGTCCAGCCGTGGTACGGGCAGCGGATCGCCTTGCCCGACGGTTCGGGGGCGGTGACCAGGCGGGTGCCGCGGTGCCGGCAGACGTTGAGGTGGGCGGCGAGGCCGCCGTCCTCGGTCCGCACGACCAGCACTTCCCGGGCGGCGGCGGTGGCGGTCAGCCGGGCGCCGGGGCCGGGCAGGTCGGACTCGTGGCAGACGAGCTGCCAGGACTTGGCGAAGACGCGGTCGGTCTCGGCCTCGGCGATGGCCGGATCGGTGTAGTAGCGGGCGGGCAGGGCCTCCCCGGGGTGCTCGGGGGGCGGCTCGGGCGGGGCAGGGGAGACGGTGTCGGCTGCCCGGGTGGTCGAGGGGTGCATCGGGTCCTCCTCGGCGCCGCCGCGGCGGCGATGGGCGGTGAGTCCGTGGGCGGAACGCAGGGTGGGCGCGGCGTCGGACGACGCGTCCCGGCCTGCCGGAATCCGGCTGACTAATTGGTTAGTCAGAGTGAGACGAGGGCGGGATCAAGTCAAGGCTTGTGGGCTGACTAATTAGTTAGTTAGTGTCGTGGCAGGCGGACGACCTGGTCCCGCAGCCGCTCGGCCGGGCCCGTACCGCCGCATCGCGGACCACCGTCCGCACAGATCCGGACACCCTCGGTCCACGCCGGTCCGGGCAACCTCGCCCACACCGGTCCGGCCACCCTCCGTCCACGCGGTGCACGGCCCCGGCCGGGCACCCCGCACAGCTCCCCGCCCCTCTCGTCGCGGCGCCGGAGCACCCCCGTCCACGCCATCGCCCCGCCACCCCGTCTCCGGACCACCCGGAATCGGTGCGACCCCGGAGGCACGCATGAGCGCACGCCGAAGTCTGGAATGGCTCGGCCTCACGCCGGAGCCCGAACAGGAACTGCCCGCCGCCGTGGCCGCCCTGCGCGCCCCCGCGGCCGACCGACCGCCGACGGCCCTGATCGCCGCCGAGCGGCACCGCGTCGAGCGGCTCGTGCTGCGCGGCACCCAACGCGGCTGGCTGCGCTACCTCCGCGAGGTCACCGAACTGGTCGTCGAGGCCGCGGCCGGATCCGCGACCGCCGACCCACGGCCGGCGCTGGTGGCCGGCGAGGTCGTCCTCGACCACCACCGCATGCTGATCGGCCTGCCCGGGGCCGGCTACGCGCACACCGCCACGCAACGGCGCGATCTCGAACGGGCGCTGGCCCGCCTGAGGTCCCGCCAAACCCGCGAGCCGCAGCGCGCTGCCGCCCCCATCGGCCACTTCGAGCCCAGGAGCACCGTATGACCGGCGTCTTCTCCCTCCTTCCCGAAGGACGACCCGGCCTCCTCGTCCCCGTGCCGGGTGCCGTGCCCGGCGGGAGCGAGGACCTCGCCCGGTACCTCGCCGTGGGCGGCTACGCGCCGCTGCCCGCGCCCGACCGGCTGCTCGACCGGATCGCCGAGGCGGGACTGCGCGGCCGCGGCGGGGCCGGATTCCCCGCCGCCGTCAAGCTCCGCGCCGTCCGCGACGCACCGGGCAGAGCTGTCGTGGTCGCCAACGGAGAGGAGGGCGAGCCGGGCTCGGTCAAGGACCGCTGGCTGCTGCGCCACCGACCGCACGTGGTCCTCGACGGCCTGCGCCTCGCCGCGACCATGACCGGAGCCGGGCGCGGCTGCGTGTACCTCTCCGACACGCCCGCCGAGCGGGCCGTCAGCCGGGCGCTCGCCGAGCGTCCCCCGGAGCTGCCCATCGACGTCGTACGCACGGAGCACGCCTACGTCGCGGGAGAGGAGACCGCGGTCGTACGACGCATCGACGGCGGACCGGCGCTGCCCACGGCGAAACCCCCGCGCCCCTTCGAGAGCGGTGTCGGCGGTGCCCCCACCCTCGTCGCCAATGTGGAGACGCTGGCCCGGCTCGCGCTGCTGCACGCGCGCCCCGACGCCACGGACGCCGTCGCGGGCAGTCACCTGGTGACCCTCTCGGGCGGCGTCGGCCGGTCCGGCGCGGGCGGTGCCGCCGCGCTCGTCGAGGTCCCCGTCGGCACGCACCTGAAGGTCCTCGCCGACCTGTGCCGGCACGGCAGGGCCGAGGCGGTCCTGCTGGGCGGCCTGTTCGGAGGCCTGCACGGCGCGGGCTGGACCGACCTCCAGCTCGACCACGACCGCCTGCGCGCGGCCGGCGGGGCCCTCGGCTGCGGGGCGCTGCACTTCCTGCACCCTGAGGACTGCCCGGTCTCCGTCGCCACCGAAGCCACCGCCTACCTCGCGGCACAGAGCGCCCGGCAGTGCGGGGTGTGCGTCTCCGGCACCGGAGCGCTGGCCCGCACCCTCACCGCCGTCGCACACGGCGAGGCGGACGACGACGCGGCCGACAAGCTGCTCCGCTGGTCGTCGCAGCTGCCCGGCCGCGGAGCCTGCGGCCTGCTCGACGCCGCCGCCCGCATCGTCGCCACCCTCCTCGCCCACTTCCCCGACCGGGTCGACGCCCACCGCCGCGCCGCCTGCCCCGCCTGCGCCGGCGCCACGCCCGAGGACGGGCGCCGCTTCGCGGTGCCGGTGCCCTGACCCGGCCCGCGCCACTCACCCCACCGAGCCGCCCGAACCTCCGCACCGAAAGGACAACATGAAACTCCTGTTGGACTCCACCCGCTGCCAGGGCTACGGCCTCTGCCAGGAACCCGCGCCCGAACTGATCGACCTCGACGAGTGGGGCTACGCGCAGGTGCGCGCGACCGAGGTTCCGCGGGACGGCCAGGACGCCGCCCTGACCGCCGTCGCCGCCTGCCCCAACTCCGCCCTGCGGCTGGTGAAGTGACATGGGACGCGATCTGTCGGCCCTCTTCGACCCCGTCTCCGTGGCCGTCGTCGGAGCGAGCGACGACCCGGCCAAGTACGGCCACGCCATCGCCGCGCAGGCCGTCCGCGCGGACGGCCGCCGCCCCGTCCACCTGGTCAACCGCCGCGGCGGCACGGTCCTCGGCCGCACCGCCGCCCCGAGCCTGAGCGCGATCGGCGAGCCCGTCGACCTGGCCGTGGTCTCCGTGCCCGCCGCCGGCTTCGAGGACGCCGTCGACGAGGCGCTGCGGTGCGGGGCCCGGGCGATCGTCGCGATCACCGCCGGCTTCGCCGAGACCGGCGACGCGGGACGTGCGCGCCAGCTCGCCGTCGCCGAACGCGTGCGCGCCGCCGGTGCCGTCATGGTCGGGCCCAACTGCCTCGGGCTGGCCGACAACACCACCGACCTCTTCCTGGCCTCCGACACCTTCACCCCCGGCGGCGTCGCGCTCCTCAGCCAGAGTGGCAACCTCGCCCTCGAACTCCAGCTCCGCTTCCGCCCGCACGGCCTCGGCTTCTCCCGCTTCGTCTCGCTCGGCAACCAGGCCGACGTCACCCTCGTCGACCTGCTCGCCGACTGCGCCCGCCACGAGGGCACCCATGCCATCGCCGTGTACGCCGAGGACTTCGCCGACGGACGCGCCTTCGCCGAGGCGGCCGCCGTCGCCGGGAAGCCCGTGGTGCTGCTCACCGCCGGACGCGGCGACGCCTCCGCACGCAGCGCGCAGTCGCACACCGGGGCGCTGACCACCTCCGCCGACGTGGTGACGGCGGCCTGCCGCGACGCCGGCGTGGAACTGGTCGCCACCCCCCGCGAACTCACCGTCGTCCTGGCCGCGTTGAACGGCGCACGGCGCGCGGCCGGCCGCCGGGTCGCCGTGCTCACGGACGGCGGCGGGCACGGCGTCGTCGCCGCCGACGCCGTCGAAGCGGCCGGCCTGACCGTGCCCGAACTCCGCGAGCCCACACGGCGGTACCTGCGCGAAGCCCTGTGGGAGCAGTCGGCCGTCGCCAACCCGGTCGACCTCGCCGGGATGGGCGAGCAGGACCCCGGTTCGTACGCGGCGACCGTCGCCGCGCTGCTGGCGGCCGAGGAGACCGACGCCGTGGTGATGACCGGCTACTTCGGCGGCTACGCGGCGGCCGACGGCGGCCTCGGCGGCGGAGGCACGGTGCTCGCGGACGGGGAACAGGCCGCCGCCCACCTCATCGCCGACCGGCACCGGGCCACCGCGAAACCACTCGTGGTGCAGTCGATGTACCCCGACTCTCCCAGCTGCCGCGCCCTTGCCGCCGCCGGCATCCCGGTGTTCGACGCCACCGAGGACGCCGCCCGCGCCCTCGCCGCCACGGCACCCGGCGCACCGCACACCGGCGTCACGCCGCTTCCCCGCCCCGCGCCGCCGCTGCGCGCGAGCGGCTACATGGAGACCCGCAGAGCCCTCGAAGAGGCCGGACTCCCCTTCCCGGCCGCCCGGGAGATCCACGACGAGGCCGAACTACTCGCTGTCACCGCGGAGTTCACCGGCCCGTACGTCCTCAAGGCCCTCCACCTGCTGCACAAGTCCGACGCGGGCGGTGTGGCGCTGGGCCTGGCCGGACCCGACGAACTGCTCGCCGCCTTCTGTGAGATGCACGCCCGGCTCGGCGCCTCCGCCTACTCGGTGGAGGCCATGGCGGACCTGACCGACGGCATCGAGCTGATCGTCGGCGTCAACCGGGACCCCCGGTTCGGCCCCGTCGCGATGGTGGGTCTGGGCGGCGTGCTCGCGGAGGCCCTGCACGACGTCGCCTTCACGCTGGCCCCGGTGCCCGCCGACCGCGCCCTGCGCCTGCTGCGCGGGCTGCGCACCGCCGCACTGCTCGACGGTGTCCGCGGCCGCCCGCCGGTCGACGTCGAGGCGGCCGCCGCGGCCATCGAGGCGATCACGGCGTTCGCCGCCGCCCACCCGGAGATCGCCGAGATCGAGGTCAACCCCCTGCTCGTGCGCCCGCGCGGTGCCCTCGCCCTCGACTCCCGAGCCGTCCTCGACTGACCGTCACCACGACCCTGATCGCCACCACGACCCTGACCGTCACCACAGCCCTGATCGCCACCACGACCCTGCCCTCCGCCACCACCCCGCCCCTCCGCCCGCCCGCCCGCCGTCCCACGACCGAAGAGGCCCCCATGGACATGCGCTACACCCCCGAGCAGGCCGACCTCAAGCGTCGCGCCGCCGACTACGCACGCCTGCTCATGCGTTACGAGGACCAGTCCGAGCGGGCCGGCGGACCCCTGCCGCCGCAGCTCGTGACCGAACTGACCCGGGCCGCCATGGACGCCGGCGTCTACGCCATCAACATGCCCGCCGAGTGGGGCGGCGCAGGCCTCAGCCTCCTCGACCAGGTCATCGTCGAGGAGGAGTTCGGCAAGGTCACCAACTGCCTGTGGGACATCCCCTGGCGGCCCGCCAACGTCCTCGCCCAGGGCGACGAGCGGCAGCGCGAGAAGTACCTGCTGCCGGTGATCCGCGCGGAGAAGTTCGACGCGTTCGCCGTCACCGAGCCCGGCGCGGGCTCCGACCCGTCGTCCGGCACCTCCACGGCCACCCGCACCGAGGGCGGCTGGCTGCTCAACGGCGAGAAGTGGTTCGTCACCTGTGGCGACATCGCCGACTTCCTGCTGGTGCAGGCGGACGCCGGACCCGAACGGCTGGCCACGCTGTTCTTCGTGGACAAGGCCGCGCCCGGCGTCGAGATGACCCGGGTCCCGCACTTCATGCACTCCGCGGTCAACGGGCATCCCGAATTCACCTTCACCGACGTCTTCGTGGCCGACGAGGACGTGCTCGGCGGCGTCGGCAACGGCTACGAGCTGACCAAGGAATGGTTCACCGACGAACGCCTGATGATCGCGGCCCGCACCGTCGGCGCGGCCGAACGGGCGCTGCAACTGGCCCGTGACTGGGCGGTGGAGCGGGAGCAGTTCGGGGCGCCGATCGCCTCGTACCAGCTGATCCAGGGGATGCTCGCGGACTGCGCCGTGGACATCGCCGTCAACCGGGCCTACACCCACCAGGTCGCCTGGGAGGCCGACCAGCCGCACACCGACCGCAAGACACTGCACGCCAAGGCCTCCACCGCCAAGCTCGCCGCCAGCGAGGCCGCGGGCCGGGTCGCCGACCGCTGTCTGCAGATCTTCGGCGGCCGGGGCTACGACCGCACCTATCCCGTCGAGCGCATGTACCGCGAGCTGCGCGTCGACCGGATCTGGGAGGGCACCTCCGAGATCCAGCGGCTGATCATCGCCAACGAGCTCATCAAGCGCGGCACCGGCGCGCTGGCCCTGCCCACGCACTGACGCCGGCCACCCCTCTCGACGAGCGCACCACCGCCGCCTTCCACCCCTTCACCGCACAGCGAGGACTTCCATGGACTTCCGCTTCACCCCGCGCCAGGAGCAGCTCAAGGCCGACGCGCGCGCCCTCACCGACCTCATCACCGCGTACGAGCTCCCGTGCGAGGAGGACAACGGCCTCCCGGCGAGCGCCCACGCCAAGATCCGCGACGCGGTCCTGGACGCGGGACTCCAGGCCGTCAACATGCCGGCCGAATGGGGCGGCGCCGGACTCACCATCGCCGAGCAGGTCACCGTGCAGGAGGAGCTGGGGCGGCTCACCGGCGCGTTGTGGGACATGGTGTGGCGGCCCGCCAACGCCCTCCGGTTCTGCACCCCCGAGCAGCGCGAGCGCTTCCTCGTCCCGGTGATCAAGGGAGAGCGGCGCGACTGCTACGCGGTCACCGAGCCCGGCGCCGGCTCGGACCCGCAGAACCTGGCCACCACCGCGACCAAGAACGACCAGGGCTGGGTGCTCGACGGGGAGAAGTGGTTCGTGACCGTCGGCGACCACGCCGACTTCATGATCGTGCTCGCCGCGGCGGGCCCGGAGCGCGCGCCGACGCTGTTCCTCGTCGACAAGGACACCCCCGGCATCGAAATGACGCGCGTGCCGCGTTTCATGCACACCTTCGTCTACGAGCACCCCGAGTTCACCTTCACCGACGTCCAGGTCGGCGAGGACGCCGTGCTCGGCGGTATCGGCGAGGGGTACGACATCACCCGCTCGTGGTTCACCGAGGAGCGCCTGATGATCGCGGCCCGTACGACGGGTGCCGCCGAGCGGGCCCTGGAACTGGCCCGTGACTGGGCGGTGGAGCGGGAGCAGTTCGGGGCGCCGATCGCCTCGTACCAGCTGATCCAGGGGATGCTCGCGGACTGCGCCGTGGACATCGCCGTCAACCGCGCCTACACCCACCAGGTCGCCTGGGAGATCGACCAGGCCTCGCCCGAGGACCGCAAGACGCTGCACGCCAAGGCGGCCATCGCCAAGCTCTCCGCGAGCGAGGCCTCCGGCCGCGTGATCGACCGCTGCCTGCAGATCCACGGCGGCCGCGGCTACGACCGCTCGTACGCCGTCGAGCGGCTCTACCGCGAGCTGCGCGTGGACCGGATCTGGGAGGGCACCTCCGAGATCCAGCGGCTGATCATCGCCAACGAGCTCGTCCGGCGCGGGACGGGAGTCCTGGACCTGCCCGTCGCCTGACGCTGACCACGGCCGGGGCCACGCGCCCCGGCCCCCCTTCCCGGCCCCTTCCCCCGGCCGGATCGGAGAGGAGATCGGATGACCGACATCAAGCGCGTCGGCGTGGTCGGCTGCGGCCTCATGGGCGCGGGCATCGCCGAGGTCTGCGCGCGGGCCGACATGCCGGTGACGGTCGTGGAGCGTGACGCGGAGGCGGCCCGCTGGGGCCGACTGCGCATCGCCCGCTCGCTCGACCGGGCCACCGCCCACGGCAGGCTCACCGCCGAACGACGCGAGACGGCCGCGGCCCGCATCACGGTGGTCGACCAGATCGAGGCCCTGCACGAGCACGACCTGGTGATCGAGGCCGTGGCGGAGGACGAGGCGCTCAAGCTCGACGTCTTCACCCGCCTCGACTCCGTCGTCACCGGCGACCACACCATCCTCGCGACCAACACCTCCTCGATCCCGGTCATCCGGCTCGCCGCCGCGACCAGCCGCCCCGATCGCGTCGTCGGCGTGCACTTCTTCAACCCCGTTCCGGTGCTGCGCCTGGTCGAACTCGTCCCCTCGCTGCTGACCTCGGCCGACACGGCGGCACGCGCGGAGGCCTTCGTGACCGGCACGCTCGGCAAGGAGGTCGTACGGACCCAGGACCGAGCCGGTTTCATCGTCAACGCGCTGCTCGTCCCGTACCTGCTGGCCGCCGTCCGCATGGTGGAGTCGGGCAGCGCGACCGTCGAGGACATCGACCGAGGCATGGTGCTCGGCTGCGCGCACCCCCTCGGACCGCTGGCCCTGACGGACCTGATCGGCCTGGACACCACCCGTGCCATCGCCGAATCCCTGTACGCCGAGTTCCGCGAGCCGCTCTACTCACCGCCCCCTCTCCTGTCCCGGATGGTGGAGGCGGGCCTGCTGGGGCGAAAATCGGGGCGGGGCTTCCACACGTACGCCGGCCGGCCGGAACGCGAGGCGGCGGTACCGCAGGAGCGGCCGTGAGGGAAAATGGTCTTGGCGTACGACCGTCGAACGAGGGGAGCCGCAGGGTGTCCAGCAAGGTGCGCACGGCAGACACACGCGAGCGCATCCTGACCGCGGCGTGCGAGGCCATCGCCGAGATCGGTTTCGAGAAGATCCGGATGCGCATGGTCGCCGAGCGGGCCGGTGTGTCGACCGCCCTGCTGCACTACCACTTCGACACGCGCGAGAAGCTGTTCACCGAGGCGATGACCCACTCCTTCGCCAACACCGCCGTCGACGTCGAACGCGACGCCGGAACGGCACCGGCCTCGGTCATCCTCGCCCGTATCGTGCGCAGCCTGTTGCCGACCGACCCCGAACTGCGCCAGGACTGGCGCCTGTGGCAGGAACTGTGGGCACGGGCGCTGCGCGACGAGACGACCCGCGTCTTCGCCGTGGACCTGTACGCCCAACTGCACGCCTGGGTGGCCGACGCGGTCCGGCGGGGCATCGCGTCGGGCGAGTTCACCCCGACCGATGTCGACGACCTCAGTACGCTCGTCCTGTCCCTGAGCGACGGATACGGCATCCGCCTGATGCTGCGCGACCCCACCGTCACCCTGGACACGGCGCTCGGCTCCATCTGGCGCCACATCTCCACCGCGCTGGGCCTGCCGGAGGTCATGCCGACCGAGTGACCACGGCGGGGCCGGGCAGGCCCGTGCAGGCTGACACCGACCAATTCAGCCTGTGCCAGCAGCTCATGACCATGATCAGGGGGATTCATCCATGCGTACTGCCGTCGAACGCCGACGCTTACTGGCCGCCGTGGCCGTCGTGCCCGTGCTGGCCCTGGTTCCGGCATGCTCGTCCGGCCACAGCGACACCGCCCGCCCAGGTGAAGCGCGTCAGGCCGTCGATGCCTATGTCGACGCGCTCAACAGCCGCAGCGCGGACGACCTGATGGCGGTCGGCGGCGTGCCCGACGCGGCCTGGTCCCGACGCGAGGCGGCGCGGATCCTCGCCGACAAGGGCGGACGGGGCTGGACCGTCAAGAACGTCCGCATCGAGTACGACATCAGCCCGGACGTGGGCAGCGCCCGCGTCGAGGCGACGGACAAGAGCGGTCGGGCCCTGCGGGACAGGTTCACCCTCTTGCGGGAGAAGGGCGACTGGCACCTGATCGTCTTCGAGGACGCCCCCGCGCCGACGAACAAGCCGAGTTCGTCCGTCGATCAACCGGCCTGAACTCCTTCGGAGCTGAAGGTCGCCGGCCTCAGCGGGTCGGCAGTCGCGTACCCACGATCACGCTGAGGTCCGGCGCGAGGCGGAGTTCGGTGGCCCGGAGTTCGGGGTGTTCGAGACCGGCATCCCCTCAGCTTCCGCTCGCGGAGGAGGCCGCGGGGTGGGCCGCCGCCTCCTCTCCCGGGCTCCGGCTGTGTCACGCGGCTCCGCTGACCCCGGGGGCGATGAAGCGCCGGTGCAGCGGAGCGAAATCACTCTCGGGCGCGCCGGTGATGCCGGCCTTCTCGACCGCGGGGGCCAGTCGTTCGGCGAAGAAGGTCTGGAAGGTCTCCTCCGACTCCCAGACGTCGATCACGTGCAGCCCGTGGTCGTCGAACCAGGCCACGTGCACCTGGCCGCCCACGGGTGCGACCTCCTCCCACCGCACCGCCTCGCGCACCGTCTCGTACTGCTCAGGACTCACCCCTGCCCAGCTCATGGACATCACGACAGCCATGTTCCCCTCCTGGTCCCCATCGGGTACGACCCGCCCGCACGGCGGTCACAGGCCGGCGACCGCTTCGGCATCGTCCCGCGGGGGTGCGCCCGGGGCGAAGAGCGTGCGGAGGCGCGGCACGGGAACCCCTCGACCCTCTGCGCCCAGCACACGCTCCTTCTCCCGGTGGGGGCGCCCCTGTCACAGCCCGTTCGTGGCCCGGGCGCGCGCCCTCTCGAACTCGGACAGCGGGTCGCCGTCGACGCGCCAGGGCCAGGCGGTGACCGTGCCGCCGATGGCCTCGAAGACCGGACGGGCCTCGCCTCGCCGTTCGGCGGCCATCAGGGCGTAGGCGAGCAGGTTCAGGTCGGCCAGAGCCGCCGCGTGCTGGAAGAAGTCGGGCCGGGCCCAGCTGCCGGCGGCACGGTCCAGGGCCTGGGCGGCCGTGGCGTGGGTCCAGTGCTTGCGTGCCATGAGCGCCTCGACGCCGCCCAGGGTGAGGACGGAGTGGTACTGGAGTACCTGGGCGGTGAGTTCCGTCGCCGCGCAGGCCGCGTTCTCGGGCGTACGGGCGCGGACGGCGTCGACGAAGTCCAGCACCTGGATGCGCGATCCCATCTCCTCCGGGCCCAGATAGCCCAGCATGCTCAGGTACGCCTCACGATTCCAGCGGTCGCGGGTCAGCACCTCGTTCCACAGGCCGAACACCTCCGACTGATTGCGGCGCTCCAGCCGCGCCAGCCCCAGCAGCACCACCCAGGGCGTGGGATCCGCCGGCGCGAGTTCGGCGGCGCGGAAGCAGCTCTTGGCGATGGCATCAGCGTCCTCCAGGTTCCCCTGGGAGCGTCCGCGTACGAGATGCGCCCAGGCGAACAGCACGAGCGCGCTCACATTGCCCGGCTCACGCGTGGCCCAGGCCCGAGGCACGTGCGACTCGGACAGGCTGAACGCCAGGACGGACAGCTGGTGCGTACGCCGGTCCCAGTCGACCGTCTCCTGGTCCAGGAGACGGGATATCTGGGCCGTACACAGATCCGTCGTCGCGATCGTGCCGGTGCTGGTTGTCGCCTGGAGCGACTTCAGCAGCCGCTTGAGGGCGACGTCGTCCAGCTCGGGGGCGAGGCGTGCCCTTCTGCGGCGACTTGAGAGAAATGCCATGTCCGGAGGCTAGAGGTGATCAGCGGGCGCGCAAGGTGTGCGCCGCGATCGTTATCCATTGCACGTGTCACTGTGCCCTACTCGCTCGTACGGCGAGACATGTGCACGCGCCACTCATCATTCCCGGGGGTGCCGGCCCCCCGAGCGAGCCATGAGTGTCGCGACCTCTTCACCGATGACGTCCCAGGCCGTGGCGTGCAGGGAGCCGATCTCCGTGCCCCGCAGATCGTCGAGGATCTGCTCGGTGTCGGCGTCGCCATCGGCGTCGTACCCGGTGCTGTCGCTGATCACCTCGTAGCCGTCGCGAACGGCGACACGAAGGCGGGTGCGTCCCCCCTCGTCGTCGGCGTGCAGGGCGGTGGCGACGACCAGGGGCGGCTCCCCGCCGGCCTCGCCGGAGAACTTCCGGTACCCGCTGGCTATCGGTTCCTTCCAGTGGAGGCTGAGCAGGACGTGGCGCTTGGCCACGACCTCGGCCAGGTCGGTCTCGTAGAGGGAGCGTGCTCCGAGCACCGTGCATCGGGCGTCCAGTACGAGGGCCGGAGGCAGCAGGCAGCGCAGTGTGCTGCCGACGAGGTTGCCGCCGACCGTCGCGGTACGGCGCACGGCTCCCGTCCCCACCGAGGCCGCCGCCCGTCGCAGCACCTCCGGCAAGGGATCGCCGATCTGATTCAGCATCACGGCGGCCCCCAGCGCCTCATGCCCGACGACGTTGGCCTCCGGTACGTCACGCAGGGAAACGGCCTGGTCGGGAAAGCCGTCGCGTTGCCAGACGGCCCACACGAGGGTGGCGCCGCCGATCGGCACCGCCCCCTCGGAGAGGCACTCCTGCGCTTCGGACACGGACTTGGGGAGACGCAACAGCACGGGAGCGGACCTGCTTTCCTCGAACGCTGGGCCATGCGTGACGCATTGACTCAGCCAGATGACCGCCGACATGGCGCATTCTGCCCACGCACGCGGGGGCGCATACAGGGCTCACCGTTGCCCGCGACGCGCCCATCGGGCGGCCGGCGTCCAGGCCGGGGCGCTCCGCGTTGACATTATGCAGGTAGCTACCTGCATAATGGAGGTGCAAGCCTCGCGGTTGGACGCTGCGCGAGCGATCAGCGCCATGAAGAACAGGCAGAGGAGTACGTCATGACCGATGCATCCACATCCGTACCGGCCTACGTCTACGTGACCTACATCCGCGCGAGCGCGGAGCAGGTGTGGCAGGCACTGACGGACGCGGACCTGACGGCGCGCTACTGGGGACACGCCAACGTTTCGGACTGGCAGCCCGGCTCGTCCTGGGAGCACCGGCGCGTCGACGGGTCGGGCGCCGTCGATGTCGTCGGTGAGGTGCTCAAGGCCGAGCCCCCCACGCGCCTGGTGATCACCTTCGAGGACTCGCCGGACGCCGAACCGTCGAGGGAGCCGTCGGTGGTGACCTTCCTCGTGGAGCCGCACCAGGACATCGTCCGCCTCACGGTGACCCACGAGAACCTGCCCAACCTGGACATGCGCAAGGGCATTTCGCACGGCTGGCCCGCCGTGCTGGCGAACCTCAAGTCGCTGCTGGAGACCGGCGACGTCCTCCCGCAGGCGCCGTGGGAGATGTACCGCGCGCACACGTGAGACGGCGGTCGCCCCAGCCCTTCGCGCATCCGTTCCGCCTCCCACCGCGCACGTCCGCAGAAAGAAGAGACACGATGGACACCACCAAGCTTCGGGACGCCTACGGTGCCCTGCTGGACGCCGCCGCCACGGTGGCCGACTCCGGTGACACGCCGCCCGTGCCGCCGGCCGGCGAGTGGAACGCCGACCAGATCCTGGCGCACGTCTCCCTGATCAACGCCGCCACCATCACCGCGGTGTCCTCCCTCGCCTCGGGTGCGGTCACCACGTACGACAACCGTGCCGCGCTCGACACCTGGACCCTCGAACGCGTCATCGCGCTCGCCGGTGGCAACGCGGGGCTCCAGGACCGCATCCGCATCCAGGCGGACGCCCTGTGCGCCCTCGGCGGTCCGATGCTGAGCGACGCGGAACTCGACACCGTGCTGCCCACCCTGCTCCTGTCCGACGACAAGCTCCTGCTCGATCGGCCCGTGCCGCTCAGGGACCTCCTCGCGGGCCTCGCGGAGGTGGAGCTCCCCGGTCATACGCGGCAGCTTCTGAGCCTGCTGCCGTAGGGCGGCTCGGGCAGCCGCCGGCCCTGACCGCGCTGCGCGGCGAGGCCCTCGTGGACGTCATCATCTGCCGCCAAGTCACCTGTTCGGATCAAGAGCCGCGGCACGATCGAGTCAGGACCCGGGGCTCGGTCGCGTCCGAGGCCAGGACCGTGATCCCAGGTGTGCACGGGCCCGCGCGGCGGGTGTTGAGGTGTCCCGCCCCAAGAGTGTGCTGATGCGGTGGCCGCGCGGCGGTGTGACGCTCAGAGTGTCCCGTCTCGCGATGGATGCACAGCAGCGAGGTCAGCATGTCCAAGGCCACTGGAACCGCCAAGCTCCGACTCGACCCGACCGTGTGGAGCGGACTCGAAGACGCCGGAATCACCGTCACCGCGGTGGCGCCGGCCGCACCGCTCGACGACGCGACCGCCCCCGGCGCGCACTTCACCGTGGGCAGCGCGGAGGTGAGCGCGATCGGCAAGGGGTACGCCGGCTTCGAGGGCGGGCTACGGCTGGAGGACGCCGCCGGAGCCTTCATCGAGCTGACCGACCCTCAAGGGACGCTTCCCGCCGGGAAGGTCGTGTTCGCGGTCAAGACAAGCACGGACGGCAGCAGACAGCGCATCGAGGCGTTCGGCTACTCCCTGCTCAAGTCCCTCCGGGCCAACGCCTTGGAGACGTCGTTCAGCGTCGAGGACACCGAGCTGAAGGTGACGTCCGACTTCGCCGCCCTTCTCTCCGGCGTCCTCGACGGAGCCGTGGTGGACGCCGGTTCCGTCTTCGCCACGGCGTCGGCCCAGTTCACCTTCAAGCCGAACCGTCTCTGACCGGCACGTCCCGCCGGTGCCGGGCCACTGCCGCCCGGCAACCGGCCGGGTGCCCGACCCTGCCTGTCTCAGCGGATCACCGTCAGTCCACGGGGGCTCCTCCCGGCGCGGCCACGCCGACCATGGGAGCGGGAGGGCTGCACTCGTACCCGGGAGTGAGTTGGGGATGATTGCGGAACGGACAGTGCCCGCCGTGTGGTGCCCGCTCCCCTCGGCGATTCATCCGTCGTGGCAGCGGATCCATGAGGACGCGGTCGACTGGATGATGCGCATGCGGCTGTACCGGTCCCCGGCCCAGCTGTCACGCAACGCCTCTTCCGGCGCCGGTGAGTTGGCCTCCCGCGTCGCGGCGGACGCCGACGAGGAACCCATACGGCTCTACGCGCACTTCCTCATATGGCTGTTTTCCTTCGACGACGAGTGGTGCAGCGAGGGCCGCTACGGTGCGAGCCCCGAGGAGTTGGCCGTACTCGCCGCCCGGCTGCTGCGGGTGGCCGAGACACCCGGGCCCGAGCGGATGTTCGGCGACGAACCGTGGACCACCGCGCTGCGGGACATCCGGTCGCGCCTCGCCTGCGTCGCCTCCGACACCCAGATCGCCCGCTGGGCGCACGCGATGCGGATGTACCTGTTCGGCCAGGTGTGGGAGGCCGGGCTTCGGGCGAAGGGGCTGGTCCCCGACCTCAACGACTACATGGCCATGCGCATCCACTCCGGCGGGCTCGGCCCCTGCGCGGCCCTGCTCGACGTCCTGCACGGTCAGGAAGCCACCCCGGCCGAACTCCACCGACCCGAGGTCAAGGCGCTGACCGAGATGATGTCCATCATGGTGGGGGTCGACAACGACATCATCTCCCAGCACAAGGAGTCCCGCCGCAGCACCCAACCGCTGCGCCTCCTCAACGTCCTGACGCGCCATCACCAGCTCACCCAGGACGAGGCGGTCGAGGAGGTCATCGCGCTGCGGGACCAGGTGCTGACCCGGTATCTGGCGCTTCGGCGCGACACCGGCCAGGACGCCGCCCCCGGCCTTGCCGCGTACCTGACGGGCCTGGACCGATGGATCCGCGCCAACCTCGACTGGTCATACACCTGCGCCCGCTACATCCACCCCGAAGACCCCGTCACCATGCCGTGCGCCACGCTCGCGGCCCCGCGCCCCGGCCCCGCCCGCGAACGCCTGTGTATCCCCTCCATCAGCTGGTGGTGGACGTGAACGCGACGGATGCGCCACTGAGTCCCGGCACTTGGACGGTGCCGTGCCACCTGCTGGGAGGGCCGCATGAACATGAATGACCTCCGCCGTACGCTCCGGGGGTCCACCTGCGGTCGCGAGCCGTCCGGGACGCCGGACGAGGTTCCCGTGGTGGCGTTCCCCATGCCCGTCCCCGCGATGTCGCCGGCCACGGCGTCCTCGGGTCCGAAGGCCGCCGCGCTTCGCGCGCAGCTCGCCGAGACCCTGACCGCGGCGGACCCATGGAGCGGCCGGGCGGCGCTGCCGCCCCTCCTCCTCACCGCCGCGGGACTCGCGGCGCGACTGCGGGAGGAACTCGGGGTGAGCGTGTCCGGGGCATCGGTCGAGGCGTCCGTCGAACCAGCCGACACACCCGTCCACTCCGACTTCCGTACGCGCACGCTGCCCCTGACCGCCTGCCAGACGCTTGCCGAGGGTCTGGGCGTCCTGGGCCGCGCCGTCCTGGACCTGGCTCACACTCCGCTCGGCGCTCATGACGCGGTGGCCGAACTGGCCGCCCTGCGGCAGGCGATGGAGTACTGGGCGGACGCCGCGGGAGTCGGCTCGGCCGAAACGGAGATCCGGCCGTCGCGCACCGCATCGCTCCCTCCCCCCGAGGCCCAGGGGGAACCCCCGCTCGGTGCGGGTGCGGAGCGATGGTTCATCGGTCACCACAGCCGCTTCTTCCTGGAAGCGACCGCCGCCGCGCTCCTCACCCGCGCCGTCACCCATGTACGGCGCCGGCAGCCGGAACGTGCCGCGGCCGCCCTGACGCAGGCGACCGTGTGCGTCCAGGGCATGCCCGCCGCCGTCGCCCACGCCTGCGCGCTGCCGGCGGCGCATCACGGCGACGAGACCACACCCCCCGAACCGGACAGCCCCGACCGACCGCGGCCCCTGAGCGGTCGGACGCACCTGACCTACCGCCACTACCGGCAGGCACTCGCCCGAGTCCTCACGGAACTGCCCACGCCCGCCGCGGAACTCCGCGACCAGCACCCCGGCCTGGCCCACGCCCGGACCGGTCTGCTCCACGCCGACCTCATCGACGGCGAGCGCCACGTCCACATCGCCTACACCCTGCTGGGTACGGCCGGCTCTTCGGCCCAGCACCCCGTCGCCCCCACCAACGCAGTCACGGAGCTACGCCGCATCAGCCACCACCGCGCCCGCCAGTACGCTCCGCTGCTGCGCCCGCCCGATCGCTCCTGACACTCACCGGTGGGGCGTTCACCCATCGGCCCGGACGAAGACGGGCTTGAGGTGTCTTTCCGGCAGCGCGGTCGGCAGGTCCTCCCAGTCGATGACTTGGGAGACGACCCGTTCGGGGGCGACCTTGCCGGAGGCGGCCAGGGCCAGGGCGTCGGGAATGTGGGCGCGTACGTTGTCGCGGGCGACGCGCAGCGTGACGCCGGTGAGGTACATGTCGAGCAGGGGCAGTTCGCCGGGGCGGAAGTGGTTGCCCGCGCTCTCGCAGATCCCCTCCGGGGCAAGGCACTTGACGGCCAGGGCGAGGTGGTCGACACGACCGGTGGCCTCCACGGCGATGTCGAAGCCCTGCGGGATCGGTTCCAGGACTTCGGCGGTGGCGGCCCCGAAGGCGCGGGCTAGGTCACGGTGTTCGGGCTCGGGATCGACGTAGAGCACGTCGGAGGCGCCGAGCGCGCGGGCGATGTCGCAGACGTACAGGCCGATGCTGCCGCGGGCCACGACCAGCACCCGGGCTCCTGGGCGCGCCTGGAGATGGGGCGCGACCAGGCGCCAGGCCAGGGACCAGTTGTCGCTGGCCGAGGCCATGGCGACCGGGTCGAGGCCGCTGGGCAGCGGCACCGGCATGGCGTCGGCGTAGGGCACCCGGACCAGGTCGGAGAAGAGCCCGCCCCAGGTGCCGCCGATCGGTGCGCCGTACATCGCCATGTACGGCACGGCAGTGCAGTGCGCGGTCAGTCCTGCCCGACAGCGGTCGCAGGTACCGCAGTTGATGGACCAGGGCACCACGACCAGGTCGCCGGGGGCTACGGCGGTGACGGCGTCGCCGGTCTCCACGACCCTGGCGACGCACTCGTGCCCGAGGGCGAAGGGCGGCTCGACGAAGCTGTGACCGGCCAGGATCGAGGAGTCCACGTCGCAGGGGGTCGCCGCCACCGGCGCGACGATCGCCGCCCGCCCGGACCGGAGCTTCGGGTCGGGCGCCTCACGCCATTCGACCGTGCGCCGGGCGACGTAGGTCAGCTCACGCATCGCTGTTGCCCGCCTCGCCTCGCCCGGCCAGGGCGACGAGGTCGGCGTAGCGGATGACGGAGCCGCCCGCGCCCCAGGTGCCGTCGGGCTGTTCGTGCACCAGCACCCACACCCGCAGGGCGTCGTCCGGGGTGAGTCCGGCGGCGGTCAGTACGGTCCGCGTCGCCTCCTCGACCAAGCCCGCCTTGCGGCGCTCGGACAGGGCGCCCTGCGGGACGGTGACCTCCACCAGGAAGCGGGGCGCGTCGTCCTCGGCGGTGGTCTGCGCGCCCTCCGGCAGCTCGACGAGGTAGCTCCACGCCTGGGCGCGGAAGAACGCGGTGTCCGGTGCGCCCTCCCAGCGCAGCAGCACCGAGGCGAGGTCGCGCTGAACACTGTGGCGGCCCTGTTCGGTCAGGGCGCCGGCCGGGGCGGTGAGCCGGATCGACGGCATGGGCGTGCCTCTCTTCCGTTCGTTCGACGGCGTACGAGGTCTATGACACTCGTTATAGACGGCGGTCACGCTAGACTATGACGGTCGTTATAGCCAGTGGGGTCGGAAGGGATCGCGTACGTGACACAGCCCAGCGGGACAGCGCGCGAGCGGATCGTGGCCGGTGCGGCCGACATGATCAGTCGGCGCGGCCTGAACGCGACGAGCATTCGCGAGACGGCCAAGCACGCCCGGGCGCCGCTCGGCTCGACGTACCACTACTTCCCCGAGGGCAAGCAGCAGCTGGCCACCGAGGCCGTCCGGTACACGGGAGACCTCATCGCCCGAAGTCTGCGCAAGGAGCTCGAAGCCGGTCCGGTGGCCGGACTGCGCGCCTTCCTCGGCCTGTGGCGCAAGATCGTGGTCGACACCGACTTCCGGGCCGGCTGCCCCGTCCTCGCCGTCTCCATCGAGGAGCCCCCCACCGACGAGACGCCCGCCGCTCTGCTGGCCGCCGCCGCAGTCTTCGAAGAGTGGGAGAGCCTGCTGGCCGCCTCACTGCGCGACCACGGCGCCGAGCCCGAGGAGGCGGCCCAGCTCGCGACCCTCATCGTCGCGGCCGTCGAGGGAACGGTGGCCATGTGCCGAGCCAAGCGCAGCACACAGCCCCTCGACCGCACCGCCGAGCAGTTGCAGGCGCTCATTCTCGGAACGTGTCGCTGAGCGCAATCCAAATCGGCGCCGCCGACGTACAGGAGGCAGGGCCACTCTCGTGCCGCCGAGAGCCGCGCGAGACGATGAAGGAAGGGGCGTGTCCATCATGCGAGCACACAGCGTGAGGCGTCTCGTCGCGGTGTCCGCGGCCGGTCTGGTGATGGCCGGCGGCGCCGCCGTCGGCGCGGCGGGTACGGCGGAGGCGGCAGCCCCTGCCGTGCACACCCGGGTGACCACCGACTCGTGCTTCGGCCACGACGACTGGCGCTGCTTCGACCACGGCGGGTTCGGCTTCAACCACGGTGGGTTCGGCTTCGGCCGGCCCGGGTTCTGCTTCAATCACCCCGGGTTCTGCTTCAACAACGGCTTTGGCCACCGCTTCGATCACCGCTTCGATCACCGCTTCAACAACGGATCCTTCGTGATCATCTTGGTCCGATAACCGTGTCGCACGGCGTCCTGCGGCAGCACCGCGCGCAGGACACCGCGGGGATCACCGGGTTCTGACGTTTCCACGGTCCGTCCCACTCCGGGACGGACCGTTCCGCATGCCGCCGTGGCCATCGTCGCGGTCCCCGTCGCCCCGCCTCACCCCACCCCGACCTGGGGCAACGGGCCACTCGGGTGGTCCCCGACGCAAACGGCAGCCGTGGGCGGCGCGGGTCCGGGGGACCGACCTGCGATCAGCGTTTAATCGCGCCGCAGAACCGTTACGCCGGGCGCGGAGTTCCGAGCCATGCCCCCAGCGCGCGAGGGAGATTTGCCATGAGCGGCACCAAGGAGTTGCCCACACCGTCCGGTCCGTACCTGGACAGTGGAGCACTGCCCGCCGACTTCTACGCCTTCGAGGAGCTGCTGTCGGATGCGGAGCGGGAGAAGATCGAGTCCGTCCGTGCGTTCCTCCGCACGAAGGCCGCCCCGATCGTCGACGACTACTGGTCGCGGGCCGAGTTCCCCTTCCAACTGGTCGAGGGCTTCGGCGGGCTCGGTCTGCTGAACTTTGCCGACCCGGACTCCTCGGAATCGAAGCCGGGCAACCTCTTCGCGGGGTTCCTCGCGATGGAGCTCGGGCACGCCGACGCGTCGTTGGCGACGTTCTTCGGCGTGCACTCGGGTCTGGCCATGGGCACCATCCTCAGCTGCGGCTCCGAGGAACAGAGGCGGCGGTGGCTGCCCGCGATGAGCCGCTTCGAGAAGATCGGCGCGTTCGCGCTGACCGAGCCGCACGGCGGCTCCGACGTGGCCGGCGGACTGCGGACGACCGCGCGGCGTGACGGCGACGGATGGATCCTCGACGGATCCAAGCGGTGGATCGGCAACGCCACGTTCGCCGACCTGGTCGTCGTCTGGGCCCGCGATGTCGAGACGAAGCACGTCCTCGGGTTCGTCGTGGAGAAGGACACCCCCGGGTTCACCGCGACGAAGATCGAGAACAAGATGGCGCTGCGGATCGTGCAGAACGCCGACATCGTCCTCGACAACTGCCGTGTTCCGGAGGCCAACCGGCTGCAGAACGCGAACTCGTTCAAGGACACCGCCGAGATCCTGCGCCGGACGCGCAGCGGGGTGGCGTGGCAGTCGGTGGGAGTGATGTTCGGCGCCTACGAGATCGCCCTGGAGTACTCGAAGGTGCGCGAGCAGTTCGGGCGCCCGATCGGCAGCTTCCAGCTCGTGCAGGACCTGCTGGTGAAGATGCTCGGCAACGCCACGGCCTCGTGCGGGATGGTGACGCGCCTGGCCCAGTTGCAGGACGCCGGGGTCTACCGGGACGAGCAGTCCGCCCTGGCCAAGGCCTACTGCACCGTGCGGATGCGCGAGAGCGTGGGGTGGGCTCGGGAACTGCTGGCCGGCAACGGCATCGTTCTCGACTACCAGGTCGGCCGCTTCGTCGCCGATGCCGAGGCCCTCTACTCGTACGAAGGCACTCGGGAGATCCAGACACTGATCGTCGGACGTGCCGTCACCGGCGGCCTGAGCGCCTTCGTGAGGTGACGACGATGACGAGCGAATCCGTGTTTACCAGCCTCAAGGTGCTCGACGTGTCGAGCTTCATCGCGGGTCCCGCCGCGGCCACCGTGCTCTCCGACTTCGGAGCGGAGGTCATCAAGGTCGAGCCGCCGGGACAGGGCGACCCCCAGCGGCGGCTGAGCGCCCTGCCGCCCAGCCCCCGGGCACAGGCCAACTACAGCTGGCACCTCGCCAACCGCAACAAGCGCGGCATGGTCATCGACCTGAAGTCCCCGGCGGGCACCAGGATCCTCAAGCGCCTCGTCGAGTGGGCCGACGTCGTCATCACCAACTTCCCGCACGGCACACGCGAGAAGCTGCACCTCGGCTACGACGAGGTCTCGGCCTGGAACCCGAAGGTCGTCTACGCCGACATCACGGGTTTCGGGGACGCCGGTCCCGACGCCACGCAGCCGGGCTTCGACCTGACCGCCTACTGGTCGCGCAGCGGGCTGCTGGCCTCCACCCGCGACGCGGGAGCCCCGCCGACGGTGCCCGTGTGGGGCAGCGGCGACTACATGTCGGGCATCGCGATCTACGCGGCGATCGTGACCGCCCTGTACCGCCGCGAGCGGACGGGACAGGGGAGCAGTGTCGGGACGTCGCTGCTGGCCGCGGGTGTCTGGGCCACGGGAACGCTGGTGTCCGGAGCGCTCGCGAACGGTACGCCGTTCCAGCTCCATGACCGCAAGGCGCCGGTCAACCCGTTGGTCAACCCGTACACGACCTCGGACGGCGAGTGGTTCATGCTGGTCGCCTCACCTCAGCACTGGCCCGGTCTGACGCGGGCCATCGGGCACCCCGACCTGCTGGGGGACCCCCGGTTCGCGGACGTCGAGGGCTTCGCCAAGAACTCCGCCGTACTGTCCCAGCTGCTCGACACCGAGTTCCGCGCGCGGCCCTTCGCCCACTGGAAGGACGTACTGGACCAGGAACGCATCACCTACAGCCTTATTCAGACGCCGGAGGAGACCGCGCGGGATCCACAGCTGCGCGCCAACGACATCGTCGTCCCGCTCGAAGGGGTCAGCGGGCTGGAGTACACCGTCAACAGCCCGGTCAACCTGCGAGGCGTCCCGAAGGTCCCGGCCAAGCGGGCACCGGACCTGGGCGAGCACAACGACGAGATCCTCGCCGAGCTGGGATTCGGGGCCGCCGAGATCGAGGAGCTGCGGACCGAGGGAGCGATCCCCGCGGCGACGGAAGCGGGGGCTTCGGGATGAGCCCGGCGCGCGCGGCGGCCGAGGCACTGCTCCACGGGCACCGCCGCGGCGTGCCGACCGTACGCGTGCCGTCCCCGTCCTCGCACCGTTCGCGTCCGACTCCCAGGAGCAGTGACCAGCCATGAATGCGCACAGAGCCGTGCACCGCGTGGCGATCGTCGGGACCGGCACCATCGGTGCCAGCTGGGCGACGCACTGTCTCGTCCGCGGCTTCGACGTGACGGCCACCGATCCCGCCCCCACCGCGGAGGAGGCCCTGCGGTCGTACGTGGCGGCGGCCTGGGACGCGGCCGCCTCGATCGGGCTCGCGCCCGGCGCCTCGCCCGATCGCCTGAGCTTCACCGCGGACATGCGCGAGGCCGTAGGGGACGCCGACTTCGTCCAGGAGAACGCGCCGGAGCGACCCGAGCTCAAGGTCAAGCTGTTCGCCGACATCGACGACGCCACGCCGCCGGACGCGATCATCGCGTCGAGTTCGTCGGGCATCACGATGAGCGCCATCCAGGCCGGGTGCCGGCGCCCGGAGCGGACCGTCATCGGGCACCCCTTCAACCCCCCGCACATCGTCCCGCTGGTCGAGGTCGTCGGCGGAACGAAGACCGCTCCGGAGACGATCCGGGAGGCCATGGCGTTCTACGCCGCGATCGGCAAGAAGCCGATCCACCTCAAGAAGGAGCTGCCCGGGCACGTCGCCAACCGGATCCAGGCCGCGCTGTACCGCGAGGTCGTCTACCTGGTCCAGCAGGGCGTGCTGGACGTGGCCGACTCCGACGACGCGGTGTCCTGGGGGCCGGGGCTCCGCTGGGGCGTCATGGGTCCCCATCTGCTGTGGCATCTCGGTGGGGGAGCGGGCGGCATCCAGCACTTCATGGAGACCCTCATGCCGCGGATGGTGCAGTCCTGGCAGGACCTGGGCACGCCCGAGTTCACGCCGGAGCTCGGGGCAACGATCGTCAACGGCGTGCTGGCGGAGGCGGACGGACACTCGGTGGACGAACTCGCCGCCCGGCGCGACGCGATGCTCTCGGCCCTGTTGGCCGTGCGCGCCGAGCACGATCCGTCCGGAGCGCGCGGCGCCGCGGCCGGCCGCCCCGGGAAGGACGCACCGTGACGCGCGGCCAGGAGAGACTGTTCGTCCTTGAGGCCAGCAGCGGCGGCCGCCTGTTCTCCGTGAACCCCGACGGCTCCGACAAGAAGGTGATCGTCTCCGGGTGCCGGATCCCCGACGGGGTCGCCGTCGACGTCGCCGCCGGGCACGTCTACTGGACGAACATGGGCGTTCCCGCGGAGAACGACGGCTCGATCGAGCGCGTGGACCTGGACGGGGGCGACCGGACGACGATCGTCCCCAGTGGCGGCACGCACACGCCGAAGCAACTCCACTTCGACGCCGTCGGGCGGAAGTTGTACTGGGGCGACCGCGAGGGCATGCGCGTGATGCGCTGTGACCTGGACGGCTCGAACGTCGAGACCCTCGTCCAGACGGGACAGGGGGCGGACGACCAGCGCGACGAGACCAAGTGGTGCGTGGGAGTCGCCGTCGACCCGGCCGCCGGTCACCTCTACTGGTCCCAGAAGGGCCCGAGTGACGCGGGGCTCGGGAGGATCCTGCGGGCCGGGATCGACCTGCCCGCCGGACAGAGCCCGGCCGAACGCGGCGACATCGAGGTGCTGTTCGACGGCCTGCCGGAGCCGATCGACCTGGAGTTCGACCTCGCGGAGCGCACGCTGTACTGGACGGACCGCGGGGACCCGCCGCGGGGCAACACCGTGAACCGCGCGCCGATGGACTCGCCGGACGGGCCCGGGACTCCCGAGATCCTGGTGACCCACCTCATGGAGGGAATCGGCCTCGCCCTCGATCCGGACGACGGCCACATGTACGTGACCGACCTGGCCGGGAACATCTACGCGGCCGACCTCGACGGGTCGAACCAGAAGGAGATCCTTCTCCTCCAGGGCAACCTCACCGGCATCGCCCATGCCGTGCTGCCGGCCTGACCGTCACCTACCGAGCCGCGGGCTTCGCGCAGGGTGCATGCGGTGTACGGGTCGCCGCCAGCCCCAGCAATTCGTCGACCGACCACTGGTCGTAGGCGTGCTCGCCGTACTTGGCGGCGAGCACGCAGCCGTCGGGTGCGATGAGGAAGTCGGCGGGAAGGCCGAGCCGGCCGCCGTGCGGGCGGGTCGCGGGCAGGCGCTCCCGCCCGCGGGCCACCTGCCACAAGCCGCTGACGACCGCCCGGACGATCGGCCCTCAGACGCGCGGGTTGAGCAGGGCGCGGGGCGACCGCTCCACACCGAACTCCACGTACAGCCGCTTGTCGGGGTCGGCGACGACGGCGAACGGGATGTCGGGGGTGTGGGGCCGGAGTTCGTCGGCGGGCGAGTGGAAGACGACGACCTCGCGGACTCCGGCGGCCTCGAGCTCCTCGTGCCGCCGTACCTCGAGGTCATGGCGCGGCGCCTGCGCGACGCCGTGGGCGCCCACCCCGCGGTCGTCCCCCTCACCATCACCCACCGCCACCGCTCCCTCGCGGGGCTGCGCTGGTCGGAGACCGTGCTCGCCATCCTCACCGCGGCGGGGATCGAGGGCGAGCGACGGGTCATCGCCCTGCGTGGACTGCTCAGTTACGTCATCGGCGCGATCCAACTCGAACACCTCGGGGCGCTGTCCGGCCCGGGCACGGTGGCCATCGCCTCGTTGCCGCGCGAGGAGTTCCCGTACATGAGCGAGACCGCCCGGCACGCCCGAAAGGTCGGCGCGGACCGGGAGTTCCTGGGCGGGCTCGCCATGCTGCTCGACGGCCTCGGTGCGTGAGCCGCCGCTTCAGGCGACGGATGAGCCCCTCGGGTGACGGGTCGGTTCGCCGGAGGTCAGCCACCGCCAGCGTCGGCGCTCCGTGACGAGGGTGACGACGGCCATCAGGGTCACGAGCCCCGCCGCCCACACAGGCCACGCCAGCCACGAGGAAGCCACGGCCGCGACGAGTTGGAGAAGCACCAGAAGGATCGTGACCCAGCCCGGTACCGCGATGATCACGTGCACCTTGTCACCCGGGGTGGAGAAGCACGTGGGAAGACCGATCAGAACCACCACGGACAGAACGGCGAGCAGCCACGAGTGGCCTGCCAACGCCCAGGGAGTCGCCACCCAGGCGACGAGTTCCACCGCGAAGCGCAGAACGGACGCGGTGCGGTCGTCGGGCCGCGCCGAAATCGTTTCCCCAGCAGTGTCGGTCACCTGCGGACGATCTCACGACCCGAACCCAACGGCCAAGAGCCGGGGCGCCGTTGCCCGTCTCCGCGATCTCGAGTTCCACCAAGATACCGGCCCACCGCGGGCTCGCCCGTCACGACGACGAGCGGTGCGTGGCAGGGGCACGGGGTCTCCGTCCGGTACCGCCCGGCAGCACGCTGGAGCACTACCTGGATCAGGTGGGGCGGTACGAGATGCGCCGAGACGGCCGCTGACCGGTTCGCAGCCGCGTGGATCAGGGCGCGAAGGTCACCGGGTGGACGGTGTGACTCCCCGGCTAGCCCGTCTGCGCTGTCGCCGCCGTGTCGTCGAGGCCCGAGCCGGGCGGGAGCGGCTGCTCCGCCCAGATCGTCTTGCCCCGCTTGTGGTAGCGGGTGCCCCAGAGGTTGGCGAGCTGCGCGACCATGAACAGTCCGCGTCCTCCCTCGTCGGTGTCCAGGGCGCGCCGGATGTGCGGGGACGTGCTGCTGCCGTCGGAGACTTCGCAGATCAGGCTGCGGTCGCGGATCAGCCGCAGGGTGATGGGGGACGTGCCGTAGCGGATCGCGTTGGTGACCAGCTCACTGGCCAGCAGTTCGGTCGTGAAGGCCAGGTCGTCCAAGCCCCATGCGGCCAGTCTCCGCGTCACCAGACCACGTGCCCGGCCGGCCGACTCAGGTTCGGCGAGCAGCTCCCAGGACGCCTGGTGCTCGGGACTCAGGGCGCGCACCCGCGCCAGCAGCAGGGCCACGTCCTCCTGGAAGTGGTCCGGGAGGAGGCCACGCAGAATCTCGTCGCAGAGACCGTCGAGCCCTTCGGGCCGGCCGGCATCCTCCGCGCCCGAGGCCGGTCGGCGCGAGGACAGCGTCGAGCGGAGCCGCGCCAGGGTCTCGTCGCTGCCGGCACAGGGCTTGCTCGGCCGCACCGTGTGCAGGATCAGGATGTCGCCGTCGGCGATCGAGACGTGCGCGTATTCGAACGGCATGCTGCTCGTGCCCAGCGGCGCGCCCAGGGGGACGTCGATGGGCTTCACCTCTCCGCCGGCGGCCAGCAGAGCCGGCGAGGGGTGGCCCGCGCTCGCCAGGGCGCAGGACCCCGTGATCGGATCGAAGATCGTGTACAGACAGGTGAGAGACCGCTCGTCGGCGTCCGGTGTGCTGCCCTGCTCGTCATGGAGCCGCCGGACCTGGTCGTCCAGATGCGTGAGCACTTCCTCGGGCGGGTAGTCCAGCTCGGCCAGGGTGCGCACGGCAGTTCGCAGCCGGGCCATCGTGACCGCGGCGTGCAGCCCGGGACCCCCGGCATCGCCCACCACCAGACCCACGCGCGCACCCGACAAGGGGATGACGTCGAACCACGCACCGCCCAGCACCACCTGCCCATTCGCCGGCAGATAGCGCGACGCGCTCTCCACGCAGCCGAGAACCGGCAGGTGCTGCGGCAGCAGACTGCGCTGCAGCGCAGTGGCCGTGGCGCGTTCGCGGCTGTAACGGCTCGCGTTGTCGATGCAGATCCCCGCCCGCGTCACGAACTCCTCGGCCAGCAGGACGTCGTCGGCCTCGAAGGGATGCACGCGGGCGAAGCGCACGAACACCGCCGCGCCCAACGCTGCACCGCGCGCGTACATCGGGACCACCAGCCAGGAGTGGACCCCGCGCGCGCCGACCTCCGCGGCCTGCGGCACCTCCACTCTCGCCAGCTGTTCGTCCAGCTCCGGGCCGGTCAGCAGAAGCGGCCTGCCCAGGGTGAAGGCCCGGAGGGTGGCCGATTCGGACACGGCGGCGAAGGGGTCGACCTCGCCCAGACCGACCGCCATGGCGGAGCATTCCCCGGGCAGTATCGTCTCGGCGGCCCGCCGGAGCGGCATCGTGTCCGGGATCGGCCCGCTCAGCGGTTCCCCGCCGGCGAAGACCGGCTCCAGTAGATTCACAAAAGCGAAGTCGGCGAACCATGGCACGGTCACATCGGTGAGTTCCTTGGCGGTGTGCAGGACGTCCAGCGTGCTGCCGATCCGGGCACTCGCCGCGTTCACCAGGTCCAGCCGTTCCCGCGCCCGGGCCTCCTCGGTGGTGTCGAACACCATGTGGGCCAGCGCGACCACCTCGCCGAAGCTGCTGCGCAGGGGCAGGATGCTCTCCGACCACACCCTGTCGCGGTCCGGCTCCCTGGGGTCACGGCCGCGCACTTCGGTACCGATCAGCGGCTTGCCGCTGGCGAAGACCTGCCTCTGGCGCTCCTCCAGCGAGTCGGCGTCCAGCAGCCCGGGCGGAGCCACCTCCCGCATGGTGCGGCCGATGATGCTGTCGGCGAAGCCCGGGGCACGGCTGTTGGAGCGGTTCTGGGCCAGGAACCGCAGCCGCGAGTCGAAGACGTCGATGATGAACGGCGACTCGGTGAACAGGCCTCTCATGAGTGCCTGCCGCAGTTCGTACTGGCGCATCGCGTCCGTGCTCTCGGCCTGGACGAGCCATTGCTCCGCGTCGTCGCGTGCGGAGCAGTGCGCCCACATCACGGCCCCCACCGCGTGGCCGTCCCGGTGTCGCAGCTTTGCCGCGCCGAGAAAGACGGTACCCCCGGCGGGGCGGAGGTCCGCGATCCGCTCCGCGTCGCTCCGGGTGCTCAGCAGACTCACCGCGGGCAGCCCCCGCGCCTGGGGTGCGGTGTAGCCGAGCAGGCGCTCCGCCCCGGGGCTCCAGCTGACCACCACGCCCCGTGCGTCCACGACGGCAAACGCGTCCCCCCGAGGCTGCACCAGGATGTCGGCAAACATCGCGTCGCACCGTCCGTAGTCCGTGCCCCCCGGAGCGTCCCGTCCGAGGCACCTACAGGTGAATTGTCCCTCCCCCCATGATCTGCACAAGGCCACGCCCACGGCCAGGCACCGACCGGACACGCGGCCTTCCGCTGACCCCCCGGCCCGCTGGTGACACCCAGCCCGGTCTCCGGCCGACTACAGGTCGAGGACGACTTCGGCGCTCGGTTCGCTGCAGCAGACGAGGACGGTGCCCTCCTCGGGGAGTTCGAGCGGTGGCGTGGTGTAGGTGACGTCGCCGGCCAGCAGGTGGGTGATGCAGGTGTGGCAGACGCCCGTGCGGCACGACCAGCGGGTGGGGACGTCGCAGGCCTCGGCGAGATCGAGGAGTGAGGTGTGGGCGGGCGACCACGGGGTGGTGATGCCGCTGCGGGCGAAGGTGACGAGGGGGCCGGCGCCCGGTGGACCGGGTGGCTGGTGCGGCCGAACCATCGCGGTGGGCGTGACACCGGGGTTGATCGCGGGTAGGGCGCTGAACTGTTCCGTATGGATCCGCTCGGCGCTCAGGCCGTGGTCGCGCAGATAGCCGGCCAGGTCGTCCATGAAGGCTGTCGGTCCGCAGAGGTAGGCGTCGGCTTCCGTCGGAATACCCAGGGCCGCGAGTGAGCGGGCGGTCGGCCGTCCCTGGGTGATGTGGGGCCCGTCCTCGCGTGCGGCTTCGGCGCTGTAGTAGATGTGCTCGTGCGCGTGGGGGAGTTGGACCAGCAGCGCGTGGGTCTCGTCCGCGAAGGCGTGGTGGGCGCGGTCGTGGGCGGTGTGGATCCACCAGACGGGGCGTGGGTCTCTGTTCGCGGCGAGTTGGTGGAGCATCGCCAGGACGGGAGTGGCACCGATCCCCGCCGAGAGGAGGACGATCGGGCGGGTGCCCTCTTCCAGGACGAACATCCCGCGGGGGCTGGCGATGTCCACGAGGTCCCCGGGGCGCAGTGCGGCATGAATGTAGCCGCTGACCGTCCCGTGGGGTTCGTGCTTCACGCTGATGCGGTAGCCGGCGGCTGTGGGCGCGGCGGACAGGGAGTAACTGCGCACCGTGGGGGCGGCGTCGCCGATGGCGAGGCGGACGGAGAGGTACTGGCCCGGGCGGGCCTCGGGAAGAGGCGTTCCGTCGGTGGTGTCGAGGTAGATCGACGACACGGTGGGGGTCTCGGGGACGACGCGGGTGACGCGCATGGTCCTGAAGCCCGGCCATCCCGGTTGTTTCCTGGGCTGTTGGGCGCTGCTGAGTTCGCCCGGCCAACCCGGCTCCTGCGTGGGCTGCTGGGCGGCGGCGAGTTCACGGAAGGACTGCTGCCAGCCGGGGCTGAGGGCGGGGATGTTCAGCGCTCTGCGGAGCCGCGCGGGGTCGCGGTCGGGGAGGTAGAGCAGCGCGTCGGTGTCGGCCACGCTGAGTTCCTCGGGGCCCTTGCGGGTCAGGGAGATCTCGTCGCCGGCCTCGACGTGTCCCTCGGTCAGGACACGCAGATAGAAGCCGGGGCGGTGGTGGGCGACCAGCAGCGAGGCCATCGTGGGCTCGCCCAGGCGCATGCCAACGCGATAACAGGTGACGCGGGGCTGGGTGACCTCGAATTCGGCTTCGCCGATGCGGTACCGGTCGCCGATGCACACTTCGTCGTCGGGCAGGCCGTCGACGGTGAAGTTCTCCCCGAACATCCCGAAGCTCAGGTCGTCGCGACCGAGGTGCTTCCGCCAGTACTGGTAGGACTGCACCTGGTAGACCAGCACGGCACGAATGTCACCGCCGTGCCCGGCCACGTCTCCCTGGCCGTCCCCGTCGATGTTCAGCCGACGCACCATGCGGGGGCCGTGCACGGGGGACTTCCAGGCTCCGGTGTGGACGGTTCTTCCCTGCCAGGGGACGTCCTTGGGCATGCCTACGTTGACGGACAGCAGCGTCGCCATCGCGGACCTCCTGCGAGGTGTCCGGTCGGGGCAGCTCATGGCGCTGTGATCCACGCCCTTCGGCCGATGGTAGTTCTTGCGCCGGTGCCGCCGCGATTCCGGTGATCATGCGGCCCCGGCCCCGGCCCCGTCGCGGGTGCGCCGGTGGTGGCGCCTGGCCTTCATCCGGTTGCCGCAGACGGCCATGGAGCACCAGCGGGCGGTGTTGGCCCTGCTGCGGTCGAGGAGGAATCGCCGGCACTCCGCGTTGGCGCAGGGCCGCAGTCGGCCGGGCATCGACTCCCGCAGCGCACCCCACGCCATGACCGCCGCCACCGCCGACCGGCGGGCCGCGTGGGCGGCCGGCTCCCAGGACAGCCCCGCGGGGGACACGAGCGGGCGGGCTGTGACGCCGTCGAGGAGCGGGGCCGGCGAGGCGGCCGGTGCGCTGCCGCGCGCGACGGCCTGCAGGGCATCGCGCGCCCGCACGAGGTGCCGGCGCTCCTGCGCGCTGCCGTTGCCGCCGTGCGCCACCTGCCAGCTCCTGGCCGTGTCCGGGTCCGCCAGTTCGTCCCGGACCACGCCGTTCACGACCGGCGTGGTGTTGAGGAGCTCCAGCAGCGCGTCCTGCTGCTCTCGGGTGCCCTCCATCCCTCACTCTCCTAACCATCAAAAGCTTCTTGACAGGTTAGTCTATGTGTGGTCGACTAAATGCATAACCACTAAAACTCCGCAGAGAGGTTAGGGCTATGGCCTCCGCAGTCCACCACCGCACCGCCACCGTCAACGGGCTTGAGGTCTTCTACCGGGAGGCCGGCGACCCGCAGGCGCCCGTCGTGGTGCTCCTTCACGGCTTCCCGACCAGCTCGCACATGTTCCGCCACCTGATCCCGGCGCTCGCGGACCGCTACCACGTCATCGCGCCCGACCACATCGGCTTCGGCCAGTCCGCGCTGCCCGCCCTGGGGGACTTCCCGTACACCTTCGACGCCCTCGCAGAGGTCACCTCCGGCCTGCTCAAGCACCTGGGCGTCGACCGGTTCGCGATGTACGTGCAGGACTACGGCGCCCCCATCGGCTGGCGACTCGCCCTCCAGGCCCCGGACCGCATCAGCGCGATCATCACCCAGAACGGCAACGGCTACGAGGAGGGCCTCGTCGAGCCCTTCTGGGAGGCGGTCCTCGCCTACGCCAAGGCCCCGGGACCGGACACCGAGGCGCCCATGCGGGACGCCCTGACCCTTGAGTCCACCCGCTGGCAGTACCTGAACGGAGTCGCCGACCCGAGCCTGGTCAGCCCCGACACCTGGCTCCACGACCAGGCACTGCTCGACCGGCCCGGCAACGACGAGATCCAGCTCAGGATCTTCCGCGACTACCCCACCAACATCGACCTCTACCCGCAGGTCCACCAGTACTTCCGTGACTCGCGGGTGCCGCTGCTGGCGGTCTGGGGCGCCAACGACGAGATCTTCGGCCCCGACGGCGCCACGGCGTTCCGCCAGGACCTGCCCGATGCCGAGGTCCACCTGCTCGACTCCGGGCACTTCGCCCTGGAGAGCCACCTCGACACCATCACCGAGCACATCCGCGACTTCCTCGGCCGCGTCCTCGCCTGACGCCCGGCGTCGACAACGGCCGCGGCGGCCGCGGATCACACCCCGGCCGCCGCGGCCGGCGGCAAGACCCGTCATCCGTACCCGCAAGGAATCCGCCATGGGACTGTCCTGGCAGCAAGGCCCCCTCTCCGCAGGCGCCCTCGGACACTTCCTCACCCCCGAACCCCTGCCCGAGCGCCTCCTGTTCGCCGAGCGGCTGCGCCGCCGCATGCGCGTCAGGTTCAACGACACCTGGATCGCCGACAGCGAGGACGTCGTCCTGCTGCACGAGCCGGGCCGCTACCCCGTCGCCTACTTCCCCCACGCGGACGTCGACGAGAAGGCCCTGGTCGCGAGCGACAAGGTCACCCACCACAAGGATCTCGGGGGCACCGCCTGGTACGCGGTAAGCGCCGGCGACCGCACCACGGAGCGCGCCGCCTGGGAGTTCACCGCACTGCCCGGACACGCCGCCGACCTCCAGGGCCGGATCGCGTTCGCCTGGCGCGCGATGGACGGCTTCTACGAGGAGGACGAACGCATCCTCGGCCACGCCGCGGACCCCTACCACCGCATCGACATCCGGAACACCGCCCGCACCCTGGAAGTCCGGCTCGGCGACACCGTGATCGCCCGTTCCGAACACCCCGTCGTGCTCTACGAATCCGGCTTCGCCCCGCGCTGGTACGTCCCGCGCGCCGACATCGACGAGAGCAGGCTGCGCCCGGTCGAGGGCCAGACCTTCTGCCCCTACAAGGGACTGTGCGACTACTACGACATCGGCGAAGCGCCCCGCGCGGCCTGGTCCTACCGAGACGCCTACCGTGAGGTCGAGCGGATCGACGACCTGGTGTCGTTCGAAGCGGACCAGGTGGAGGTCTACCTCGACGGCGAACGCCTGCACCTGGAGCCCGGGCAGAAGGTCGTCGCCCACGGCGTCGACCGTGGTCTCGACGCCGAGGAGGTCACGGCGCGCTGACCTCCTCGGGCGTCAATCCTCTTGCCGACGGGGTCAGATGAGGGGCAGTCCCCAACGGGGCGGGTCGCCGATCGGCTCCACGGGCAAGATCGTCAGGTCGGGCCGGTCGCCCCTCGTCGTGATCAGCGCCGTCTCGTGTCTGCCCAGGGTGATGCGGAGCGTGCCGTCACCGGCGTCGGCGTACGGCAGGGCACGCCCGCGCCCGTCCCGCACGTCGACCGGACCCACGATCCCGTGCCGTACGACGCAGGGCGCGCCCGCCTCGCTGACCAGCCGCACCCAGCGCGTGGCGCCGCCCCGGCGGAGCGCGCTCAGCAAGAAGGCGCCCTGAGTACGGAAGTGATGCACGGTCAGATCCGCCCAGGCCGCCGGCAGCGCCGGGAACACCCTGATGATCCCGCCCCACGACTGACACACCATGTCGTGCAGCGACTGGGCCGCAGACAGGGGCGTCTCGATGACCGGGCCGGACTCCTTGTACATCGTGTTGGGCTGAATGAAGCGCGTCATCAGCCGACCGAGGTACTTCAGCGCGTCCTCACCCTTGCCGAGCAGCGCCGACATCGAGGCGGCACCCGTGAAGGTGTAGCCCTGCAGGGCCCCCTCGAAGCCCACCCAGTGCGCCAGTGTCGTCTCGATCAGGGCGCGTTCCTCGGGGGTCCGGCCGGTCACCTCGTACAGCGGGTAGACCGCGAGCAGGTGCGAGTAGTGGCGGTGGGACTTCGCGAAGGGAAGATCCGCGCCGATCATGAAGCCGTTCACATTCGTCGGGTACGGCACCCGCTTCGCCAGCACGTCGCGCCAGCGGGGCGCCAACGGGTCGTCGATGCCGAGCAGTTCGGCGGATTCGAGCAGGGTCCGGCAGCCCCAGGTCAGCAGCATCAGGTCGTAGTTGCAATCGCGCGAGTTGCCGCCGTACTCCGGCGAGAAGGTGGCGGGCAGGTGCAGCTTGCCGTCCGGGCCGGGCTCCAGGAAGTGCAGGTAGTAGGTGATCGCCTTGCGCAGCAGGGGGAAGAGGACGTCCCGCAGGATCGACTCGTCCATGGTGTGGCGGTAGCTGAGCCAGACGTTGTGCAGTGCCCACGTCAGATTGCCGATCTCAGGGGTCGGCGGATCCTGGCCGGGGATGCCGACGCCGTAGCCGGTGAGGGTGCCGGCCGCGCCGTTGACCAGGTGGGGGTCGGTGGTGCGGGGGATGCCGAGCGAGTCGGCGCGGTAGGACGGCGCCACCTCCTTGGCGAGATTGTCCCGGAACTCGCTCAACGCCCGGGTGATCGCGTCGAGTTCGAGGTGGTTGGAGCCATGGATGAGCCAGTACTCCAACTGCGCGTTGAGGTTCCACCAGGTGTTGGGCCACGGGGTCGGCTCCAGCCAGGGGCCGCTCGTCGCCATGACGGGGGCGTCGCGGCGGGCGGCGGAGGCGGCCTTGTACAGCTGGATCCAGTAGAAGCGCTGGATACGGGCGTCCGGAAGGGACAGGAAGCTCTTGCGGTAGTAGGCGTGCCACCAGGCGCGATGGTCCACCGCCAGGGCGGAGTAGGGGAGCGGGTCCACGGCGCGGACCGCCTTCAGCGCCCGGTCCAGGGCGGTGGTCCGCGGATGGGAGTGCGCGACGTGCACGTACAGCGTCCGTGTCCGGCCCCTGGTCCGCTCCCGCCAGGCGGTGACGTGCTGTCCGCCCGCCAGCAGTGACTGTACGGCGGCGGTCACACCGTCGTGCTCGGCGACCTCGGCGGGCGGGTTGCCCCGGTAGCCGTCCGGCAGCGGCTTGAAGGCGGCCCGCGGACTGATCGCGTCCGCCGGGTGGAACACCCAGCGGAAGCCGCGCTCGCCCGCGCTCGGCGTCACCTCCACGGCGAGGACCGAGCGGTTGTTGTGGACCAGGGCGCGCAGGGCCAGCGTGCCTTGGTCGGTGGTGAGCGTGCCGGTCAGCTCGGCGTCGTGCAGCGCCAGCCGCCAGTCGAGACCGGTGATCTCGCCCACCGGTTCCAGGGTGAAGTACCCGACGGGCAGCCGGGCCAGGCCGAAGAGGGAGCCGAACTCGGGGCGGTGGTCCTGCACTTCGGAGTGCTGGACATTGAACCGCACCGCCTTCGTCGCGGCGCCCGGCTCGGCGTAGATCCCGGAACCGAGCAGGCCGTTGCCGAGGAACGGGCCCTCGTACCAGGTCGCCGGCATCCGCTGCCAGACCAGGTCGGCGTCGTCGAGGACGGTGCGCCAGGGGTCGGAGGTGGCCGCGGCGGCCGTGTCGGGGTCCGCCGCCGTCGCCTGCCCGGGGAGCCCGGCGGCCAACAGGGCGCCGCCCAGGGTGGATCCGGTGGCGAGAACAGTTCGTCTTGACGGGCTGGGCACGTTGCCTCCAGGCGGCTCGGTCACTCATCGGAGCTATCCCGCGATGCACCGTAGGTTCAGGTCACTTTTGCGTCAACGGGGTGGGATAGCTCCGATGTATCTGCCTGCTGGTTGTTAACCGGAGCGATGTTCCGTATCGTGTTTAGCGGAACGCTGTTCCGTTTGTGTCAGCGTACTGCGCCGCAGTCGGCGTCTGCCAACGCACGAGGAGAACCATGAAGTACCGCACGCTGGGCCGGACCGGCATCAAGGTCAGCCCGTACTGTCTGGGCGCGATGATGTTCGGCGCCATCGGCAACCCCGACCACGACGACTCGATCCGCATCATCCACAAGGCGCTGGATGCGGGTGTCAACTTCGTCGACACCGCCGACGCCTACTCGCGCGGCGAGTCCGAGGAGATCGTCGGCAAGGCCCTCAAGGGCCGCAGGGACAACGTCGTTCTGGCCACCAAGGCCCATCTCCCGATGGGGGACGACCCCAACCAGCAGGGCAACTCACGGCGTTGGCTGGTCCGTGCGCTGGAGGACTCCTTGCGCCGCCTGGGCACCGACCACGTCGATCTGTTCCAGATCCACCGGCCCGCACCGGACACCGACGTGGAGGAGACCCTCTCGGCCCTCACCGACCTGGTGCGCGCGGGAAAGGTGCGGGCCGTCGGCACCTCCTCCTTCCCCGCCTCGGACATCGTCGAGGCGCAGTGGGTCGCCGAGCGGCGCGGGCTGGTTCGGTTCCGCACCGAGCAGCCGACGTACTCGATCCTCAACCGCGGTATCGAGCGCGAGGTCCTGCCCGTCTGTGAGCGCTACGGCATGGGCGTCATGGTCTACAGCCCGCTCGCGGGAGGCCTGCTCACCGGCCGCTATCGCAAGGGCCGCCAGGCCGACAGCCACCGCGCCGGCTTCGGCTTCAAGCACCTGAGCGACGAGCGTCGGCTGGAGGCCGTCGAGCGGCTCATCCCCCTTGCCGAGGAGGCCGGGATGTCGCTGACGCACCTGGCGACGGCCTTCGCGATCGCCCACCCCGGCGTCACCTCCGCGATCATCGGACCGCGCACCATGGACCACCTCGACGACCTGCTCGCCGGCGCCAAGACCTCCCTGACCGACGACATCCTCGACCGGATCGACGCCATCGTGCCTCCCGGCACCGACGTCGGAACGCTCGACATGGCCTACAACCCACCGGCCATCCAGCGCACCGTGCTGCGCCGCCGCCTGCCCGACGAGCGCTCCGCCGTCTGACCCGGCCCCGGGAACCGCGCTCGCGTCAGCCGCGAAAGGCCGCGATCCCGCGAGCCGCCCGAGCGCCCAGCCGGGCCCCGGCGAGGTAGGCCTCGCCGACCCGGAGCATGTCCATGAGGCGCTCGCCACCCGCACCGATGGCGAGGAACTCCTCGTCCGGCTCGACGATCGCGATGCGCGCATCCTGGTCGCGCAGTTCGCGCAACACCGCGTTGGTGGTTCGCTGCTGGGCGAGCGCCGCCGGGTGGATCGGGCCGGGATCCTCGGCGGTGAGCGGGAAGCAGGACACCGCGATGACCGTCTCGTGGCCGCGTGCGAGATCGGCGTTGAGCGGATCCCGCAGGCCGCCGTCGATACAGCGACGTCCATCGATGCCGATCACCGGAAACACGAAGGGGACGGAGCAACTGGCAGCGACCGCGCGGGCCAGGGCTACGGACGCATGCTCGTCCCAGACCTGAAGCCTGCCCGAGTCGATGTCCGTCCCCGTGCAGACGAACGCGGGCGGCCATGCGTCGCGGACCAGTTGCTCGAGGAGGGCGACCTAGGCCTCCTCGGGCATGGTCGGCGCGTCGGACGCCGGCCGGCCCAGAGCCCGGTTGCTCTCGCGGGGGTCGTCGGCCGAGGCCACCGCGGCCATGGCGTCGAGCAGTCCCGCGGTCGACTCGGCGTCGGGGCGCGGTGGAATCGGCGCGTCGACCGGTTCGGGGAGCAGGCCGCTCATCGCGGCCGGCTTCTCGACGGCGCCGCCGCCGGTGCCGGTGTCGATGCCGCTCTTGAGCAGCGCGCCCACCGCCGCCCCCGCGGACGTCCCGACGACGAGGTCGGCATCGGCCAGGTCGACGCCCTCGGAACGCAGCCCGGTGAGCAGTCCGATCTCCCAGGCCATGCCGACGGGCCCACCGCCGTCGACTACCAGTGCTGTACTCATCTGTGCCTCCTGTGCCAGGGGGCGCCCCGCAGACGCTGCCGAAGAATCGCAGCTCAGGACCGCTTGGCAGTCACTGTCAAGATGAGGGTGAATGCCAGCCTGTCATTCGGGTACCGTGGGCGCATGACGCGGGAGGCACAGCAGGAACAGCGGGACATCAAGGAGCGCGCCGGAGCCGGATCGGTGTGGGAGCGGTCACGGATGCTGGCCAAGCGGGAGATCCTGGAAACGGCCTTCCGTCTGTTCACCGGCCAGGGATTCGAAGAGACGACGATCGCCCAGATCGCGCGCGAGGCGGGCGTCTCCCAGCGCACCCTGTTCCGCTACTTCGGCACGAAGGAAGACCTCGTGCTCGGTGACCACGCCGAGTACGGCAGGCTCCTGCAGGCCGCCCTGGAATCCCGCCCGGCCGATGAGCGCCCGTGGACGGCGCTGCGGGCGGCCTTCGCGTCACTGGCCGCGTCCCTCCCGTACTCCCCGGAGGACATCCTGAAGATCGCGAGCCTGCTCGACACGTCACCGTCGCTCCGGGCCCGCCAGTTGGAACGACGGCAGCAGTGGACGGACCTGCTCGTGCCGGACATCACCCGCCGTCTCGACGCGCCCTCCGACCCGATGACCCAGGTACGGGCCCAGGCGCTCGTCACCTGCGCCCTGGCCTGCTCCGAGATCGCGGTCGACGCCTGGGGTCGCAGCAACGGCACCGTCGACCTGGAACGGGCCTACGACGCGGCGGTCGCCGCGGTGCGCGCCGAATAGGTGGAATGTAGCCGTCGTGCGCGCATTGGCCGTGGTCTGTTCCGTGGGTGTCTCAGGGGCGTAACCGGGTGAGAGGGCCACGGACGCGGCCCCGTACCTCGTCGCGAAGGCTCCGGGGGCCGGAGCGTACGACGCGAGGAGAGCCCGATGTTCAACAAGCACTTCGGAATGATCGCCGCCACCGCCGCTGCCGGCGTCCTGTTCCTGACCGGTTGCAACGGCGACGGCACGGACGCGGGCGCCGCCGGCACGCACGGCTCGGCCGCCGCCGGGCAGGCCGCCGGAGCCCAGGACCTGAACTTCCTGAGCGGCACCGCGCGGCACAACAAGGCCCGGCCCAGGACCGGGGACTGGGCCAACGGCCCCGGCAAGCCCGCCACGCGACCGGCCGCGAAGAAGTGGGTCCAGCTCAGCGCGGCCAGGGCGGGGAACCTGAACCCCGTCGTGGTCAACGGCGCGGGCTTCACGCTCTACCGCTTCGACAAGGACAGCGCGAACCCGTCGAAGTCCAACTGCAACGGCGACTGCGCCACCACCTGGCCGCCCGTCGTGGTCGCTCCCGGCGGCAAGATCTTCATCGACGGAGTCGACAGGTCGGACGTCGGCGTCGTCAAGCGGGACGACGGCAACCTGCAGGTGACGATCGGCGGTTGGCCGGTCTACCGCTTCAGCAAGGACCTCAAGCCCGGTGACACGAACGGGCAGGGCGTCGGTGGCACCTGGTTCGGCGTGACCCCCGACGGCCACAAGGCGGGCGGCGGGCAGAACGGCGGACAGGTTGGCGGCGACAACGGAAACGGCGGGACGGGGCAGTCCGCCACCAGCGTCACCCTCTCCGACGAGACGAACTTCGGCGACCCGTCCGAGGGCCTCGCCGGATCCGGCTGCCAGAACGTCGCCCGCGACGACAGCGCCTCGTCCCTGCAGGCCTCAGGCTCCCTGAAGATCTGGTCCGAGAAGGACTGCAAGGGCACGTCCAAGGTCGTCAGCGGCGATGTCGCCGACCTGTCCACCATCGGATTCGACAACGCGATCTCGTCGGTCTTCCTCGGCTGATCGCACGGTGACCGCAGGCCGCGACCCCTGGCCGGGGCCGCGGCCTCGCGCGTCGTCCGCTCCTTCAACGGATCGTCAACCTCCGTACGAGGCGAAGATCTTTCCGAACTCGTAGGGCGACTGCGGGATGTTGGTGCACCGGTACAGGGCGCCCGTGCAGGCGTTGCGGTCGCGCGTCGACTCCCAGAAGGCCAGCTCGCCGAGGTGCTTGTCCTTGGCGAAGGCGACCAACTGGCGGGCGTCGGCCTGGTCGTAGATGTGGCCGTCGTCGTTCTGGCCGAGCATGGGCGTCACACCGACCATCGCCCACACCTGGGCGTCCGGCCTGCCCGGGTAGAGCGACTTCAGCTGGGTGAAGGTGCTCTGCGCGGCCTGGACCGCGGCGTCGCCGTAGTCGACGGTGCGGTAGTAGTCCATGGCCATGACGTTCACGACGTCGAGGTCGACCCCGGCGTCGCGGGCCGACTTGACCACGTTGAGACCGTCCGCGGTCAGGCCCTCGGGGAGCACCGGGAGGGTGAGCGAGATCCTCAGTCCCGGATGGGCCTGCTGCAGCCGGGCCAGCGCCTGGGAGCGGCGGGTCACGGAGGCCGGGTCCGCGGTGGCCGAGCCCTCGATGTCGAAGTCCACGTACGTGAGGCCGTAGGCGTTCACGACCGCGTTGTACTCGGTGTAGAGCGAGTCCACCGAGCCGCAGGCCTGGGCCAGTTCGATGCCGGACGCGCCGCCGAAGGAGACCTTGACGTCCCCGCCGCCGGCCCGGATCGCGTCGATCTGGTCCTTGGCCCAGGCGTCACGCGGGTCATAGGCGTTGAACCACATCGCCTTGCAGCCCGAGGCGGTGATGAACGCCATGGTGTAGCTGCTGACCCCGCTCGCGGAGGCCATCTCGGGCATGCTCGGAGTGGGCCAGGCGCCCATGTCGACGTACGGCGCGGTGTGCACACCGCCGCCCGGCTGGGTGCCGCCGGAGGTGGTGGTGCCACTGACCGCCGGGCCGTAGGCGGAGGCGTTGCCCGCCGCGTCCTTGGCCCGGACCCGGAAGGAGTAACTCGTGCTCGCCTGCAGCCCGGTGGCGGTGTACGAGGTTCCCGTGACGGTGACGGGCGTGCCGCCGTCGCGCGAGACCTCGTAGCCCGCGACCGTTCCCGAGTCGTCGGTGGCGGCGGTCCACCGCACGGTCAACGACGAGTTGGTCGCCGAACCGACGGTCACTCCCGCCGGCACGCTGGGCGGTGTGGTGTCACCGCCGCCCGAACCGCCCGTGCAGGGGCCACCGTTGAGCTTGCAGTTCGCGGGGGTGCCCGTACCGCTGGACACCCAGCCGAAGGTGGCGGAGGCACCGGGCGCCAAAGTGCCGTTGTACTCGCGGTTCTTGAAGGTGTAATGGCTACCGCTCTGGGTGAGCAGGGCGTCCCAGTACGAACCGACCGTGGTGCCGCCGGGCAGGTCGAACTCGACCGACCAGCCGGACAGCGTGGAGCTGCCGCCGTTGGTGACGGTGTACGCGCCCTGGTAACCGGTGTCCCAGGCGGACGACTTGGCGAAGGTGGCGGTCGGCGAGCCCGCCGCGGTGGCGGGCGGGGCAAGAACGAGGAGCAGCGCTCCGAGGAACAGAGCGACGAGTGCCGTTGGTCTTCGCATTGCTGCCTCCAGTGGGGGTTGGCCGCCTGAGCGGCGCGCGAGGCCGCGCGGATTGGTCCATACCAAAGCTCTGTCATGTGCATACAGAGTGGCGGGCCGTCCGTCAAGCAGTGGCCAGACCTGGAACCGGCTCGGACGTCAGTCGCTCCAGCCGCTTGATCTTCTTCCGCACGACGTGGAGCGGGATGACTCCGAACACCCCGAAGGACATGTCGATGACGCTCCACCAGAAGGGAATTCCGCGGACCGGTCCGCAGATCAGCGCGAGCGGGATGATTCCGGCGCAGGCGATCATCCCGAACTCGACGACCCAGATGTTGCGTACGGGGTCGCGGTAGGGGCCGTAGAACGCGACCGCGATGACGAGGTGGGCGAAGGCGAGCCAGTCGGTGCCGTAGAGCACGAAGGGGTAGTCGGCGTCGGCGGTGTCCAGTCCTTGCCGCACGTGTGTGATCCAGTCCGTCAGGGCCGGCAGGTGCTTCGGCACGGACAGGACTCGCAGCAGGTCCTCCGTCCAGCGCAGTTCGTGCACCAGCGGGAAGGCGGTGGCGCCGCTCAGTGCCAGACATACGACGAAGAAGGCCAACCAGGTGCGGATGTCCTTGAGGAGGGCGGCTCTGTCGCTCATGGGGAGATCGTACGCCTTGAATTGAACGCGTTCAAAACTGCCTGGACTCCATTCCACCCGTACCTTCGCGACCTTCCGGTGTACGGGAGTTGACGTGCAGGCGTGGCGTGGGCGGCGAAAGGGCCGGGAGGCGGCTGACCGGCGTTTTTCCCCTTCGCCGGTGATTACGTTGGGGCTGTGCGGACACAGGAGCAGGCTGGGGGCAACAGGGCCGAGGGTTCTCGTGGGGCACCCCGCGTCGCGGGGCCGCCCGCCCCAAGTGCGGCTCCCCACGCCCTGCTCGGCTTCCAGCAGGCAGCCGGGAACGCGGCGACCACGCGGGCCTTACGGAGCGGGCAGGAGGGGGTCGCCGGACCCCGCGCCCGACAGCGGCCCTCCGCTCGGCAGCGGCCGGCCGCCCCGCCGCCCGGTGTCGACGAGCGCTCCGAGCGCGGACTCGTCCTGCCGCCCTATCTCCTGGACCTGGAGACGGGCGGCCTGTCCACGGCGTACGGACTGACCGGGCACGAGTTCGTCCGGAACGCGGTGGCCGCGGTCGTCGGACACGGCGACGGCACGGTCGCCGACATCGCCGCCGAACTGGCCGGGCGGCCGGAGACCTTCTTCGGGCAGGGCCGCGCCTTCGCCGTCCAGGGCCGAGACGGCAAGGAGTGGTACGACGTCACGGTCACCGTCTCCCCGGCGCCCGACGACCGGCCGCCGGTGTTCCACCCCAAGGCCGCCCTGAACGATGCGGTGCCGGACCCGAACGGCGCCCCCGCGGCCGAGTTGGACGACGCCGAGGGCAAGGAGACCAAGGTCGACGTCCAGCACAACACCGCGGCCACCGTGAGCGGCACGGCCGGCGGGTCGTCGAGCAAGGGCGTGGGCGGGCTGGCCTTCGGGCTCGCACCCGTGGTGCCGGGACTGTGGCTGGGCGGGGCGGCCATGGGCAACGTGCAGCCCTGGCAGTCCTCGCGGGAGTCCCGTGCCCAGCGGAACGTGGCCGAACCGCGCGTGCTGCGCAGCGACAAGGGCTCCGTCGAGGTGCCGCGCAAGGTGCGTTACGGCGTACGGGTCGGCAAGCACGGCACCGATGGCGAGCAGACCTTCCGCGGCTCGGGCACGCTCACCCAGCGGGTGCCCACCGAGCATCTGATCCCGGCCGGCACCGAACTGCCGCGCGCGCCGCGGCCGGTGCGCGCGGAGACCGCCCGGCGCGTCTCGCTCGCCGACTCCATGGCCCCGGTCGGCGTCGCCGACACCGCGGCACCGCACCAGGGCGGCGGCGGACTCTTCGACGCGGTCTCCTCCGTCCTGCACCCCTCGCTCACCGCACCCGGCGCGCCCGGCCGGGCCCGGCTGTACCAGGCGACGTCCACCACGACCGTCCTGGAGGATCTGCCCCGACTGCTGCGCGACGGCGTCGTCGGCGAGGACCTGCAGGCCAAGGACGGCAGCACGGTGGGCAGTTACCGCATGCACGCCGCCATCACCGGCCTCTCACCCGCCTGGGGCACCGGGAAGACCCAGCTGCGCACCCACCAGCAGACCCAGCACACGGTCACCGAGACCGCGGGCAAGGGGCGCGCCGTCGCGGTCGGCCTCGGTCCGGCGATCGGTGTCGGGGTGTCCGGCAGCGCCGCCGTCGTACGGGGCACCGCCATGCCGGTCGCGGCCGCCCGCAAGGCCCGGTTCACCGTGACCGAGCAGACCGTGTCCAGCCGGCAGGGCGCCGAGGTCCGGGGCGACAAGGTGCTCTACCTCGGCACCGTGCGCTTCACCGTGGAGGGCACCGGCCCCCGCTCGCCCGAGATGATCCTGAATCCGGGCTCGCGCGTCGCCGGGCACTCCATGAACGTGTGGATCAGCCTGCGCGCCGACGAGGCACGGGAGTTCGGGCTGCCGCTGCCGCCCGGGGTGACGGCGGGCGAGTTCATCAAGAAACCGAAGCGGCAGACGGAGGCCGCGGACGGCACCCGGACCGAGGAGGACGTCGAACGCCATCTGCCCTTCGGCGGCGTGGGATCGAGCGTCACGCTCAGCCAACTCGACACCGGGCCCATGGTGAAGGCCGTCCAGGAACTGTTCGCCACCGATCCGCGGCTGGCCGGCTATCTGCCCGGCTTCGGCACCACCCCGCCCTCGGCGCACACCAGCAGGGAGGAGGACGAGGTCCAGCGGCGCAACTACCGCGAGCTGATGGCCGCCCTGTCGGAGACCAACCTCCGCGTCAACAAGGACCAGTTGCTGTCCACCGGCATCCGGGTGCGGCTGCGCCGCAAGACCACCCTGCACGCCCACGACGTCCTGATCAGGGTCAAGGGCGGGCTTCGCGAGACCGGTTACCTCGGCGACACCGACGACTGGCTGGTGCGCAGCCACGTCGGTGTCACCAGCAACCTGCAGAGCGGGCGCAGCAGTTCGCGCTCCGTCGGCGGTCTGGTCCTGGCGCAGGCCCGGCTGGTGCCCGGCGTGCTGACCGGCGCGGCCCGCTACGAGCGCAACAGCACCGGCTCGCACCGCAACCAGGCCGGCCCCACCACCCGTACGGACATCCTCACCAACGGGTCGGAGAAGGCCAGTGCCTTCGGGGCCGCCCTGCGCCTGGACGTGGACGTCACCATGACGTCCCGGCAGCGCAAGCTCGCCCGGAGCCTCACTCCCGGCTCGCCCGGCCAGGACGCAACGAAGTCCCGGCTGATGGCGGGGCTGAACCTGGGTGAGCAGGACGTACGGCTGGTCACCTCGCCGGAGTTCACGCTCGACGCGGACGAGAAGCGGCGGCTCGACGCCGCCGCCCCGCAGGCACCCGTCCCCGGGCGGGCCGTCAACGCCGCGGGCATCGGGGACCTGGTCGGCCTGGCCCCGCAGCCCGCCACCGGGACGGCGCTGCCCGACTGGCAGCTCGTGGAGACCATCGGCGACGGACAGCCGGTACGCGACCTCGCCTTCCGGCTCCTGTCCCGGGCGGCGGCCCGCAACAAGGGCGTACGCGAGGACTCGGCGCTGCAGACGGAGGGACTCGCCCCGCGCCTGGCGATCGAGGAGCGGTTCAGCCCGCAGGCGATCACCGCGTCGCTGCGCCAGGCCGCGTCCGCGGGCTGGGTGGTGAAGAACCTGCGCCATCCGCGGCGCCTGGCCGCGCTGAACGGCGCGGTCGGCACCCGCCTCGCCCTGGCCAACCCGAGGCTGGTGCACGAGGGCGCGGGCCCGGGTACCGAGACCTTCGTGCTGGGCGGCCACCAGGCAGGCGGTCAGCAGGGGCACGGCACCAACAGCACGGTGCAGTTCGGAACCACCGTGTCGGAGAACGGCGCCGAATGGCGCACGGGCCAGGGCCTGTCCACGAGCCGCGCCAAGAGCCAGGGCGCCGCCGAGTCCTTCACCGTGTCCGGCACGGTGGAGCGCAACGCCCACACCCCGAAGAAGGCTCCGCTGTACCTGGTCCGGTGCGACCTGCTGGTCAGCATGGTCGCCGAGGTCAAGGTCACGGGCGGCGGCCCGTACGTGGCGACGGGGGCGCTGACGCTGCCCGCGGCGGCGGGGGTGTGGCTGACGGCGCAGCAGCTGCGGTCGGCGGGGATCGACCTGCCGACGTCGGCACGCAGGGCGCTGAAGCTGGACGAGAACGCGGCAGGAGCCGGAGCGGGGGCTGGTGCCCGGCAGGCGGGTTCCCAGGAGGCGGGCAGCCGGCCCGAGAGCTCCCGGATGGCCGCCGAACGGGCCGCCCGCCAGGGCCGGACCGCCGCGACGGCCGGCGAGACCGCGGGCGGCACGACCTCCTCCGCCGCGCCCACCCGTCCCAGGCCCACCCTCGCCCGAGCCCTCCCGCTCGGCTTCGGCATGATCGAGAACCTGCCGGACTTCACGTTCCTCCTGGAACAGCTCCGCCGGAACCTCACGACCAGTGGCCGCAAGGAGCTCGCCGACGACCTGCTGCCCAGGCAGCAGCTCCGGGACCGCAACGACAACGTGCAGCGGCTGCTGCGCGTCCTGGACCGGGACGGCAGCGCCGGTCTGCTGTCGAGCGCCATGGACGGCGGGGTCACCGTCGAACTGTTCGACGGGCGCAAGACGCCGTACTGGGCGGTGTTCAAGGTCAGCCGCGCGGCCGAGGGCGTCTTCGACAGCGAGGCGGACGACGGCCGCGACATGGAGTACATCACCTCGGCGGTCGCCCAGCAGGCCACCTCGCGGGACGAGGGCGTGACGACCGGCATGGAGGGCATCCTCGCCGGATCCGGCAAACCCGACGGCGGAGCCGGGCAGTTGAAGAGCACGGGCGCGGCGGCGGGGCTCGGTGGCGCTTCGGGCGACTCGCGGCGCCAAGGTGCCGTCGCGCGAGGTCAGCTCGGCATGAAGACGGTCGCGGAGGCCAAGACAGCGAAGTCGGTGAAGATGAACGTACCGATCACGGCGAGCCTCGAACTCCACCGGGGAGACCACCGGTTGGGCCTGGCCTCCACGGGCCGTACGTCATTCACCCACCGCATCCTGGAGAACGACCTCAAGGCCCTCCGCCGTGTCGGTGCTCCCCGCAGGAACGCGGTCCGGCCCGCGCTCGGCCCGCAGGACGCCGCGCCGGCGGGGCTCGGCACCTGGCGGGCGGGCGGTGTGCGACTGCCGATGGAGGCGCAGGTCAATGGCTTCCAAGGGGCACCGCAGGTGCGGGAGTTGGTCACCTCGGCCGTACGGTCGGCCGGCGGTGGCGACCGGTTCAAGGACAAGGGGCAGGCCGCCGCGTACACCCTGAACGAGGCCGTCTCCACCGAGTGGCTGATCGCCGCGCTGCCGCTGCTGACCTCCGCCGGAGTGGATCTGCCGCCGGTGCACGCGAGCGGCGTCGAGGGCCAGGACCTGCGCGCGTCCCTGCACGCACGGCTGCGCGCCGGGCGGGTGCTGGGCGTCGGCGACAAGATGACCTTCGAGACCGTGGGCCAGAGTCACCTGCAGGCGCCCCGCCCCACCCAGACGGACGGCCAGAGCTCCGCCGAGCACGGCAGGTCGGCACGGGGTCTGTTCGGCGCCGGTGTGCTGAACGCCGACGAGTTCCGCCTCAACCAGCTGATGGGCAACGCGGGCGGCTCGGGCGGCACGACCGACACCGCGGTGAACGCGTCCGGCCCGATGCCGCTGCACAAGCCCAAGTTCGAGTCGGTCCTCGTCCAGTTCACGCTGGACGTGCGCGTGGTGGCCCGGGTGACCAACCGCGTGCGCTCCGGCCGTACTTCCACGACCGTACGAGAACTCACGCTGCCGACGCCGGTGGTGATCCGCATGCCCGCGCCCGTGGTCCGCCGCATGCTGGCGACGCAGGGAGACCAACTCCGGGACCCCGCCGACCGCCTGGGCCTCCAGGCGACGGCTACCCCGCCGCCGAACCGATAGGGCGCCCGGACCCGTGCCCGGCGGCGGTGTGCCCGAGCGCGGGCGCCGCGTCACTCCTGCTGGGTTTCGTAGGCGGCCCTGCTGGCCTGGATCTCCGCGATGTGTTCGATGGCCCAGCCCGCGAGCGCCAGGGCGGGCGGGATGAGGCTCCTGCCCATGGGGGTGAGAGCGTACTCGACGCGCGGCGGCACCTCCGCGTACGCGGTTCGGGAGACCAGACCGTCCCGTTCGAGGTTCCGCAGGGTCAGGGTGAGCATGCGCTGCGAGATGCCGGGGACGTGCCTGTGCAACTCGGTGAAGCGCATGCTGCCCTCTTCGAGCGTGGACACGATCAACAGCGTCCACTTGTCGCAGATCCGGTCCAGGATCGCGCGGATCGCCCGGCCGCCGTCTCCCCGGATCATGCAGGTGTGCTCGTACTGCGGCGCCTGCGCCATGACAGCTCCTTGTGCGTAACGCACATCGATGTGCCTTTTGTATGCCTTCCGATAGTGACTCATGATGAGGCAACTTACGGTTCGTAACTGAAGCGAGGTCCTCATGCATGTCGCGTACTGGATCGTTGCCGGACTGCTGGCGCTGTTCTACGCCTATGCGGGAGGCAAGAAGATCCTTCAGACCCAGGAGCGGCTGCGGCCCATGATGGGCTGGGTCGACACCGTGCCCATGCCGCTCGTCAGGGCGATAGGCACCCTGGAGGTTCTCGGCGCGCTCGGCCTCCTCCTCCCGCCCCTGACCGGCATCGCGGTCCCCCTCGCCGTCGCGGCGGCGATCGGCCTCGTCCTGATCCAGATCGGCGGCATGACGCTGCACCTGTCCCGAGGCGAAGTACGCGAGATCGGGCTCAACATCACCCTGCTGACACTGGCGACGGTGGCCGCATGGCTGGCAACCGCCTGGCTCTGACTCCGGTTAGAGGCCCGCCCGCGGTGGCGGACGGCCGGAATGATCGTCGCGGCCACCGTGTACGGCATCACAATGCGCCATTCCGACACGGAGCGCACGGCGCGGGCGTCGGCATGAGCCCCCACGGTGTCGTCCCTACGAAGGCGCGGTGAGGGCGACACCCAACTCCTCGCCCAGACCGTAGTGATCGCGCCGTCCGCCGCCGAACTCGCCGTCCGGGTCGACACGTTCTGGGATCATGGCCGCGCAGTGCGCTCCTCGGGTGCCTCCCGAGCCCCCGTGTCGGGTCCTTCGGCCGGTTCGTTGACCTGCGTGGACGCCCTGTTCCGACCACGCGTGGGAGACGACATGACCGCAGATCGCCCTTGGGACAAGGCCGTTGTCATCGGCGCCAGCTACGCGGGACTGGTGACCGCGCGGGTGCTGGCCGACCATTTCGGCGAGGTCGTCCTCGTGGAACGTGATCCCGTCGACGAGGACACCGGAGCACACCCGGGCGCTCCGCAGGGGTACCATGCGCACGCGCTGCTGGCCAAGGGAGGGGAGATCCTGGAGCGGTTGTTCCCGGGGCTGCGCGAGGAGTTGAGGGCAGCGGGGGCGCCGGTCTTCGACTACGGCGAGGGCATCGACTTCCTGCTGCCCGCCGGGCTCGCCCCCCGCCAGCACACGGGCATCCCGGTCCAGTCCTTCACCCGGGACGAGCTGGAACGCCGGCTGCGCCGCAAGGTGCTCGCCCTCCCCGAGGTCACCCTGATGCCGTCCACCTCGTGCACCGGTCTGACCCGGGATTCCTGGGGCCGGGTCAGCGGGGTGACGTGCGAACCCCGGGACGCCGCCGAACCCGTCGAGCTGTCCGCCGACCTGGTCGTCGACGCCTCCGGGCGGTCCAGTTCCCTGACGGACTGGCTGGGGGCGATGGGGATCGCCGTACCGCCCAAGAGGACCGTGAAGGCGAAGGTCACGTACACCTCCATGATCTTCGACCGTCCCGAAGAGAAGCACGACGGCCACCCGGACTTCTACGTCGCCTACCAGATGCCGTTCGCACCCAGCGTGTCCCGGGCCGGGGTCCTGCTCGCCGTCGAGCGCAACCGGTGGACGTGCTCGCTGTGCGGGTTCCACGACCAGCCGCCGACCGACGACAAGGGCTACCTGGCATTCGCCGAGTCCCTCAAGAACCCGCATCTGGCCCAGCAGATCGCCCGGCGCACCGTCCAGGAACCCACCTACCGCTACACCAACGTCGACAACCAGTGGCGGCCCTACCACGCCGTCAAACACTGGCCGGACCGGCTCGTCGCCGTCGGCGACGCCGTGTGCGTCTTCAACCCCGTCTACGGCCAAGGCCTCACGGTCGCCGCGATGGAGGCGGAACTGCTGCAGGGCATGCTGGCCCGCGCCGGCGCGTCCGCTCGACTGGACGGCCTCGCGCGCGACTTCCAGAAGAAGCTGGGCCGCCTGCTGATGGGCCCCTGGACGCTGTCCACCAACTCCGACCTGATGTGGACCCCGTCCGGCCAACCCCTCGCCGCGCGCTTCGCCCATTGGTACAACACACGCCTCTTCCGCGTGGCGGTGAAGGACGCGGCCGTATGGGCGAGGTTCGCCCGCGTGATCAACATGGTGGCCTCACCGGCCCTGCTGTTCCACCCGGCGGTGGCCCTGAAGGTGCTGACGGCGCGGGCGGCCGGGTCCCTCGACGCGGAAACCTCCTAGACGTTCCGCTGGAGTGCCAGGTCGCGCTGATACCAGGTGCCCGGCTTGCCGCCGACGTCGGCCGGATCGGTCGGACCGACCGCTACGAACCCGGCCTTGGCCAGCACCCTCTGGGACGCGGCATTCTCGCGGGCCGTGCCCGCCCTGAGCGTGCGCAGCCCGTAGCGCTGCGCCGCCAGCCGGCACAGCTCCCGGACGGTCGCGGTCGCCACGCCGTGTCCGGCGACGTGCTGCGCGACCCGGTAGCCGAGTTCCGCGGTGGCGTCCTCGATGTCGACCAGGTTGAACCGGCCGAGCACCGAGCCGTCCTCGGCGACGAGCACATGGAAGGCACAGATGCCCGCCTCCTGCTCGGCCAGCAGGGCGTCGTACCGGTCGGTGAACCGGTCGAAGTAGTCGTCGCCGCGGTCGGAGACCGAGGCGGCGAAGTAGGCGCGGTTCGCCAGCTCGAACGCCAGGACCGCCGGGGCATGGCCGGCACACAGCCGTTTCAGCTCGGGCACTGCCCGACCCTACCCGGACGGCGCGTGGAGCCCATCCGGGTTTCCGCCGGTCAGTATGGAGCCGACCCAGGTCGATGGGCGGTCCGTACGGTCAGAAGGTGGGCGCGTGTGTGCCGTCGAGGTCGGCAGTCATCGCGCGCCTCAACTTGGCCGCGTTCGCGCTGCCGGGCAATGCGCTCAAGATGACGATCTTGAGCTCGGACTCGCCGTCGGTCAGGACGTCGCAGTCCACTTCCACGAGCCCGACCTCGGGATGCTCGACCGCCTTGTGGTCCTCGCGGTGGGCGGCCACCGTGCCGCTCGCCCAGAGACGGGCGAATGTCTTATTGCCCGCGGTGAGATCCCGGATCAGCTCGGCCAGCCGTGCGTCATGGGGGAAGCGGCCGCTGGCGCGGCGCAGGTCGGACACGACGGCGAGGTCCGAGGCCTCGCTGTTCTCCGTGAACACCGGCCAGGAGGCGATGCGTACGGCGTCGGAGTCGTCCGGGCCGACCGGGAACCTCTCGCGGGCGAAGTTGCGCGGCTGCGGCGGCGAGGTCGACGGGTCGCCGAGCAGCGCCGCCCACCCTGGGTTCCACCAGATCATCTGCCAGTCCGCGGCGAACACGGCGACCGCGACGTCGCCGAGCCGGTTCAGTACGCGGTGAACGCCCGGCGGCAGGTGATCGGGGATCGGGGCGTCGTTCGGGGGGACCAGCCCGGCCATGCGGTAGAGGTGGTCACGCTCGGTGGTGGTCAGTCGCAGGGCGCCCGCAAGGGAGGCGACGACCTGGGCCGACGGCGCCGTGGCCCGCCCCTGCTCCAGGCGCACCACGTAGTCGACCGACACCCCGGCCCGCTCGGCGAGTTCCTCGCGGCGCAGGCCGGTCGTGCGGCGTGTCCGGCCCGTCGGCAACCCCAGATCGGACGGGGACAACCGCTCCCGCCAGGCTCGGATCGTCGCGCCCAGCCCCACTCCCTTTTCCGGTGCCATGCCGTCCATGCTGCCCCATCCCCCTCGATGGTGGTACTGCCGTTCCTACGGTCGAAGCGTCCCTGGCAGGCCGTGCGGCGCAGGCGGACGATCGACGCATGACCACCATCTTCATCACCGGAGCCAACAAGGGTCTCGGCCACGAGACCGCCCGCCGCCTCATCGAGCTCGGTCACACCGTGATCGTGGGCGCCCGCGATCCGGAACGCGGCGCCGCGGCCGCCGCCACGCTGGGCGCGCGATTCGTCCGCATCGATGTCACCGATGACGCCTCCGTCGCCGCCGCGGCGAGCGACGTCGCGTCCCACGAACGCGTTGTCGACGTCCTGATCAACAACGCCGGCGTCCATGGTCCGCACGGCGATCCCGGCGACCTGACCGGTGCGGACGCACTCGGCGTCTTCGACGTCAACCTCTTCGGCGTGGTCCGGACGACCACCGCCTTCCTGCCACTGCTGCGCCGGTCGCCGGACCCGGTCATCATCAACGTCAGCAGCGGAATGGGGTCGCTGGCCTTCACCCACGACCCGACGCGGGCCGAGTCCTCCTTCGTCTCACCGCTCTACACCGCCTCGAAGGCGGCCCTCACCATGCTCACCACTCAATACGCCAAGGGGCTCAAGGACATTCGCGTCAACGCCGCCGACCCGGGCTACACGGCAACCGATCTCAACGGCCACAGTGGCCCCCAGAGCGTCACCGAGGGCACCGACGCGGTGGTCCGCCTCGCCACCGAAGGACCCGGCGCCGGCTCAGGACGCTTCATCGACCGCAACGGCCCGATCGACTGGTCCTGAGCCGGGCACACGACCGGAGCGCTCAGCGGTAGCACGTAGGTGACGCCCGGGTGCCAGGGACGGGCGATCCCGGCGAAGCCGCCGTTGGACAGCGGCACCCCGGCGGCGCGGGCAGCTCCGGCGCCCGCGAACATCTGCAGCCCGGACCCGTGGGCGACGGTGGGCCCGACCTCGGCCGCGTCGGAGTCGGGGCGCATGCCGAGGACCGGGCCTGCCGGCGCAACAGCAACCCGCCCGGTCAGCGGCGCCGCCACCCCCACCACTTCCCCCGCCCCGCCGGAGTCACCCGGTCCCGCGGGTATCCCGTGTGGGTCAGGAACGCCTCGATCACCGACTCCGCCGGCCGGTGCGGCACAACCGTCTTCAGCAGCGCGTCGTATCCGTCCGGCAACGGCGGTGCCATCAGGGCGACTTCGTCACCGGACCGGAGCCGCAACACCACGGCCCGCGTCCCGTCCGCGTCCCCCGGTACGGCACGCAGACGTGCGTGCAGCACGTCCTGCGAGGGCGCGTCCAGCCGTACGCGCGCCAGCAGCACGCCGTCCTTGAACTCCTCCCAGCGGCCGAACCCGAGTGGCCGCAGCGGTGGCTCCTGCCACGGGCGCAGCGCGTCCAGGTGTTCCAGCAGTCGCCGCAGGAAGTCGCGGATCGCCGGTTCGCCATGGGGCTGCCAGGACAGGTCGTCCTCCCAGGCCTCCGCGGCGAGCGCGGCCGCGATCCCCTCGTACTCCTGCTCGGTGGTGAGGTCGTAGAAGGGCTGCTCCAGGATCATCCGGGCGATCCGCTCGACCTCCTCGTCGCCCAGCTCCTTGCTGAACTGCAGGCAGTAAAGGATCGCGACGACCACCCCGAGACGCATGCGCACAGTATGACCGCGCCACAGCGCTGCCGGAGCGACGGGGGAGCATGCGTCTTTCGTGCAGACAAACGCACCGTTCGTGCAGGAGTCCGCCCGCCCACCGGCGCACACTCGGATGTCAACCAGGCCGTATTTCGACCGACATGCGGAGGCCGAGCTCCATGCGGACATTCGTCTACACAGCCCATCCCTCGCGGGTGGTCTTCGGTTCCGGCACAGCCGACCGACTGCCCGACGAGGTGAGGCGGCTCGGCGGCTCCCGAGTGCTGCTGCTGTCCAGCCCACCGCTCGCCCAGGCCTCCGGAAGGGTCCGCGAGGCGCTCGGCGCTCTGGTCGCGGCGGAATTCGACGGGGCCGTCATGCACACGCCGGTGGACGTGACCGAGCGGGCACTGTCCGTACTGCGAGAGGCGGACGCCGACTGCCTCGTGGCCGTCGGCGGCGGTTCCACGACCGGCCTGTCCAAGGCGCTGGCACTGCGCACGGGCCTGCCGCAGGTGATCGTGCCGACCACGTACGCGGGCTCCGAGGTGACCCCGGTCCTCGGCGAGACACGGGACGGACGCAAGATCACGCAGTCCTCGCCCGCGATCCTGCCCGAGGCCGTCGTCTATGACGTCGACTTCACGCTCTCCCTGCCCCCCGCGATGTCGCTGACCAGCGGCATCAACGCCCTCGCGCACGCCGTGGAGGCGCTGTACTCCGCCGACGCCAACCCCGTCACCGACGGGCTGGCCCTCGACGCGATCTCCCGTATCGCGCGGGCCCTGCCCCGCCTCGCCGCCGACCCGGCCGACCGGGACACCCGGGCCGACCTGCTGCACGCGGCCTGGCTCGCCGGTACCTGCCTCGCCACGGTCGGTATGGGACTGCACCACAAGCTGTGCCACACCCTCGGCGGCAGCTTCGACCTGCCGCACGCCGAGACGCACACCGTCGTCCTGCCGCACGCCATGGCCTACAACGCGCCCGCCGTGCCCGAGGTGATGCGCCGCATCGCCGACGCCCTGGGCGTGGCCGACGCCCCCGGCGGCGTCCACGACCTGGTCGCCTCCCTGGGCGGGCCCACCTCGCTGCGCGACCTCGGCATGCCCGAGTCGGGCCTGGCCCGCGCGGCCGAGCTGGCCACCGCCACGCCGTACCCGAACCCGCGCGAGCTGACCACCGAGGGCATCGCGGACCTGCTGACCGGCGCCTGGCACGGACGCCGACCCGAGGGACCGGCCACCACGCGGACCAAGCTGGCCCGCCTCACCGAACAGGTGGTGGCCAGCTTCGCCCAGGCACCCGACCCCCGCGTGGGGACCCTGCTGAGCGATCTCGTCCGGCATCTGCACACGTTCGTCGCCACCAACGACGTCACGGACGACGAATGGCAGTACGCCATCGACTTCCTCACGCGCGCCGGGGAGATCACCGGACCGACCCGCCAGGAGTTCGTGCTGCTGTCGGACACCCTCGGCGTCTCCAGCGCCGTGGACCTGCTGACCAACTCCCGTACACCCACCACCACTCCGTCCGCGGTGCTCGGCCCGTTCTACGTGGCGGGCCCGCCCGAGGCCGCGCACGGCAGCGACATCGCCGCAGGGCTGCCCGGCACCCCGCTCTGGGCGGACGTACGGGTCACCGACACCGACGGCAAGCCGGTCAAGGACGCGGTCGTGGACGTCTGGCAGTCCAACAAGGACGGCTTCTACGACGTCCAACTCCCCGATCTCGACGGGCCGGTGCTGCGCGCCCGGCTGCGCACCGACGCCGACGGACGCCTCACGTTCTGGTCCATCCTGCCCTCGCCGTACCCGATCCCCGAGGACGGGCCGGTCGGGCGGATGCTGGCCGGAGCCGGCCGCCACCCCTACCGGGCGCCCCACCTCCACTTCATGATCGACGCGCCCGGCCACCGTCGGCTCGTCACGCAGCTGTTCGTGGCGGGCGCCGACTATCTGGACAGCGACACCGTCTTCGGCGTCAAGGACGAACTCGTCGTCGACTTCACGCCGCACACCGGCCCCACCCCCGACGGCCGCACGGTCGAGGGGGAGTGGCGCCGCCTCGACTACACCTTCCGCATCGCCCCCCTGGCCGACTGACCGAGGAGCGTCCGCTCATGACACCCACCGACACGCACGACACGTACGACACCGACGTCCTGGTCGTCGGCAGCGGCCCCGCCGGCGGCTCGGCCGCCCTGCTGCTGGCCACGTACGGTATTCGCACCCTGCTGGTGACGAAGTACGGCTGGCTCGCCAACAGCCCGCGGGCGCACATCACCAACCAGCGCACGATGGAGGTCCTGCGCGACCTCGGCGTGGAGTCCGAGGCCCTCGCCGTCGGCAGCCCCTCCCACCTGATGGGCGACACGGTGCTGTGCACGGCCCTCACCGGGCACGAGATCGGCCGTATACGCAGCTGGGGAACGGGACCGGCGTCGGCCACCGAGTACGCCTCCAAGAGCCCCTCCCCGATGATCGACCTGCCGCAGACCTACCTGGAACCGATCCTGGTGAGCAACGCGGCGGCCCGCGGTGCCAAGGTCCGCTTCGACACCGAGTTCCTCAGCTTCACCCAGGACGACGACGGGGTCACGGCCCTGCTGCGCGACCGCGTGCGCGGCGACGAGTTCACCGTACGGGCCCGTTACCTGATCGGCGCCGACGGCGGGCGCAGCACGGTCGCCGAGCAGCTCGGCCTGCCCTTCGACGGGCGCATGGCCAAGGCCGGAAGCATGAACATCGTCTTCAAGGCCGACCTGGCCCAGTACTGCGCCCACCGGCCGAGCGTCCTGTACTGGGTGCTGCAGCCCGGCGCGGAGACCGGCGGCATCGGCATGGGCCTGGTCCGCATGGTCCGGCCGTGGAACGAGTGGCTGCTGGTGTGGGGTTACGACATCGAACAGCCGCCGCCGCAGGTGGACGAGGAGGCGGCGCGGCAGATCGTGCGCGACCTCATCGGCGACCCCGAGCTGCCCGTGGAGATCACCTCGACCTCGCTGTGGACGGTCAACCACAGCTACGCCACGACGTATTCGTCCGGCAGGGTCTTCTGCGCCGGCGACGCCGTGCACCGTCATCCGCCCTCCAACGGGCTCGGCTCCAACACCTCCGTGCAGGACTCCTACAACCTTGCCTGGAAGCTCGCCATGGTGATCCGCGGCGAGGCCGGACCGGAGCTGCTGGAGACCTACAGCGCCGAACGCGCCCCCGTGGGACGGCAGATCGTCGAGCGGGCCAACCTCAGCCGCGACCAGTTCGGGCCGATCTTCGACGTACTGGGCGTCGGCGCCGGCAGCGACGAGGAGGCCATCACCGAGGGGCTCGCGGCGCTGGGCGCCCGGACGCCCGAGGGCGCCAAGAAGCGACGCCGGCTCGAAGAGGCGGTCCAGCTGAAGAACTACGAGTTCAACGCGCACGGGGTCGAGATGAACCAGCGCTACGTCTCGTCCGCCGTACTGCCCGACGAGGACCTCGCCGAAGAAGTCTGGCACCAGGACCGGGAGTTGGTCCACCGGCCGACGACCCGCCCCGGCGCCAAGCTGCCGCACGCCTGGCTCGTCGACGAGCAGGGAGAGCGCGTGTCCACGCTGGACGTCGTCGGATCGGGCACGTTCACCGTGCTGACCGGCCTGTCCGGTGACGTGTGGGACACCGCCGCGAGCGCCTGCGGTCGGACCCTCGGCGTACCGCTGCGGGTGGTGCGCGTCGGCGACGACAACTCCCGTGACGCGTACGGCGAATGGAGCCGCGTCTCGGAGATCGCCGAGGACGGGGTGCTGCTGGTGCGCCCGGACGGTCACGTCGCCTGGCGGCGTGCCACCGCCCCCGACACCGCGGCGGCGGCACAGGACGAGCTGCTCGGCGCGCTGCGCCGGGTACTGGCGCGCTAGGGAGCGTACGGGATGGACAAGGTGGTGGCCACGGCCGAAGCGGCCCTGGCGGACGTGACGGACGGCCGGTCGTTCGCGGTCGGCGGCTTCGGACTGAGCGGCGTCCCCGAGGTCCTCATCGGGGCCCTGTACGACTCCGGCGCGAGCGGGCTGAGCGTGGTGTCGAACAACTGCGGCGTCGACGGCCGCGGGCTCGGCATCTTGTTGGCCGCGGGCCGCATCGCCCGGGTCACGGGCTCGTACATCGGGGACAACAAGGAATTCGCCCGCCAGTACCTGGCGGGCGAACTGGAGGTCGAACTGACCCCGCAGGGCACTCTCGCGGAGCGGCTGCGAGCGGGCGGTTGCGGGATCCCGGCCTTCTACACACCGGCCGGTGTCGGTACGCAGGTGGCCGAGGGCGGCCTGCCGTGGCGCTACGCCACCGACGGATCGGTCGCCGTGGCCTCGCCGCCGAAGGAAGAGCGGTCCTTCGGCGGCGTGGACCACATCCTGGAGCACGCCATCACCACGGACTACGCGCTGGTCAGGGCCGCGCGCGGGGACCGGCACGGCAACCTGGTCTTCCATCGCGCGGCCCGCAACTTCAATCCGCTGGCCGCCATGGCCGGGCGAGTCACCGTGGCCGAGGTGGAGGAACTCGTCGAGCCGGGAGTACTCGACCCCGACGAGATCCAGCTGCCGGGGGTGTTCGTCCAGCGCGTCGTGGCGCTGACGTCCCGGCAGGCGGCGGACAAGGGAATCGAGAAGAGAACGGTGCGCGAGCGATGAGCTGGAGCAAGGACGAGATGGCGGTACGCGCCGCGAGCGAACTGCGCGACGGCGACTACGTCAACCTCGGCATCGGCCTGCCCACCCGCGTGGCCGGCTTCGTGCCGCCGGGCGTCGACGTGGTCGTGCACTCGGAGAACGGACTGCTGGGCGTGGGGCCCTACCCGTGGCCCGACGAGGTCGACGCCGACCTCATCAACGCGGGCAAGGAGACCGTGACCGTACGCCCCGGAGCATCGTTCTTCGACTCCTCGCTGTCCTTCGGCATGATCCGCGGCGGACACATCGACATCGCCCTCCTGGGCGCCCTTCAGGTCTCGGTCCACGGAGACCTGGCCAACTGGGCCGTCCCCGGAAAGATGATCAAGGGGATGGGCGGCGCCATGGACCTCGTCCACGGCGCCCGCCGGGTCGTCGTCCTGATGGAGCACACGGCGAAGGACGGCAGCCCCAAGATCGTGGAGGAGTGCACGCTGCCCCTCACGGGCCGTGGCTGCGTGCACCGCATCATCACCGACCTCTGTGTCCTCGACGTCACCCCGCACGGGCTCGAACTCGTCGAGACCGCACCGGGCGTGACGCCCGACGAGGTCGCGTCCCGCACACCCCTGACCGTCCATCACTAGCCTGCCGGAGTCCGCCATGATCGAGCGACCGCGAGACGTGTACGTCGTCGACGCCGTCCGCACCCCCTTCGGCCGTTACGGCGGTGCCCTCGCCGGCACCCGCCCCGACGACCTCGCCGCCGGTGTGCTGCGCGGCCTCCTGGACCGCAGCCCCGACCTGGACCCGGCACGCATCGACGACGTACTGCTCGGCAACGCCAACGGCGCGGGCGAGGAGAACCGAGACGTGGCCCGCATGGCCGTGCTGCTCGCCGGGCTCCCGGTCAGCGTGCCCGGCGCCACCGTGAACCGCCTGTGCGGATCCGGCATGGAAGCCGTCGTCCAGGCCGCGCGCGCCATCGCGCTCGGCGACGCCTCCATCGCGGTGGCGGGCGGCGTCGAGTCCATGAGCCGCGCGCCCTGGGTGCTGCCCAAGCCGGACCGGGCCTTCCCGGCCAAGGACCAGCAGCTGTACTCGACGACGCTCGGCTGGCGCATGGTGAACCCGCGGATGCCCGAGGAGTGGACGATTCCGCTGGGCGAGAGCGCGGAACTGGTCGGCGCCAAGTACGGCGTCACCCGTGAGGCCCAGGACGCCTTCGCGCTCGCCAGCCACCGCAACGCCGCCGCCGCCTGGCGCGACGGCGCCTACGACGGGGAGGTCGTCCCGGTCGAGGGCGTGGACCTGCCGCGCGACGAGGGCATCCGCGACAACACGTCCCTGGAGGCCCTCGCCAGGCTCAGGCCGGCCTTCGTCACGGACGGCACGATCACGGCCGGCAACGCCTCTCCGCTCAACGACGGCGCGGCCGCGCTGCTGCTCGCCGACGAGGAGGGGCTGGCGGCGATCGGGCGCGAGCCCCTGGCCCGGGTGCGGGCGGCGGCGGTGACGGGCATCGAACCCCAGTACTTCGGCCTCGGCCCGGTCGACGCCATCCGCAAGGTGCTCGACAAGGCGGCGGTCGCACCCGCCGACCTGCACACGATCGAGCTCAACGAGGCCTACGCGGCGCAGGTGCTGGGGTGTCTGGCGGCACTGCCGGAGCTGGACCCGTCCCGCGTCAACCCGCGCGGCGGCGCGATCGCGATCGGCCACCCGCTGGGCGCGTCGGGCGCCCGCATCACCGGAGCGGTCGCACACCAGCTGGCCACGGCGGGCAGCGGAACGGGCCTGGCGGCCCTGTGCATCGGCGTGGGCCAGGGCCTGGCACTGGTCCTGGAACGCTGAGCCGGTCGGCCCACCTCGGCGCCGGGCATACGGGGCTGAGGCGCCCAGGGGATGGGTGGTGGAGGGTGCCTGGGGCCCAGGGCGGGCGGGCGTGCGGCGTGCGGGGCCGGGCGGGGGTCCGGCACATGGGTCCGTGCAGGCGCCTTGCGCCCCGGTTTCGGGAGGGCGTCCGTCGTGCAGGCCTCGTCCGCGGGCCTGCGGGGCCGGGGCATGTGCGCGGCCTAAGGGGCCGGGCGGGCGTGCGGCGTGCTGGGCCGGGCAGGGGGCCGGCATTTGGGGTCCGCACGGGCGTCATGCGCCGCGGTTTCGCCGGGCATCCGTCGTATGGGCAGCCCCGTATGGACCCCGCGCCGCTGCTGCCCGACGCCGAGCCGTACCGCGTCCTCGGCACCGAGGCCGCCGCCAAGGCCGACCCGGATCTGCTGCGCCGGCTCTACGCCCAGCTGATCCCCTGTCCGGCGGGCCTGCGGCGTGCGGGGCCGGGCAGGCGTCCGGCCTGTGACTCCGCGCAGGCGCCTTGCGCCCCGGTATCGGCAGGCGTCAGCCGTGCAGGCCCCGTCCGGCGAGCGCGCGGCATGCCGGGCCGGGCATGTGCGCGGCGTCAGGGGCCGGGCAGGCGCACGATGTGCTGGGCCAGGCAAGCGTCCGGCCTATGGGTCCGCGCAGGCGTCCGTCGTACAGCCCCGGTCCTGCGCCCGCCGACCTGGTGCGCGCCTTCCTGCCCCCGTCCCGCGCCCGCCTGGTGGTGCTCAGCCCGCGCGGCGCAGAGCCGCCGGAGTGGTGCCCAGCTTGGCGCGCATCACGCGGGTCAGGTGCTCCTGATGGGAGAACCCGCACTCGACGGCGACCTGGCCGATCGCGTCGGATCCCGTCCGCAGTAGTCGGCAGGCATGATCGAGGCGCAGCTTGAGCAGGAACTGGTGAGGCGACTGCCCGGTGCTCGCGCGGAACTGCCGGGTGAACTGGCTGGGGCTCAGCGCGGCCACGGCGGCGAGCTCCGCGATCGGCAAAGGCTCGTCCAGCCGCTGCTCCATGAGCTCGCGCACGGCGTCGAGCTGCCGGGTGGACAGCCCGGAGTGACCGGCGCGTGGCGCGGCGACGCCGGCGGCATGCCGGTGCACCAGCTGCGCGGCCAGCGCTCCGGTCAGGTGATCGATGTAGGTACGGGCCGACGGCTCCCAGCGCCGCAACGCGGTGTCCAGCGCCAGCATCAGCTGTTCGGCGAGCGGGTCCGTGGCCCCGAGCTCCTCGGACAGCTCAACGGGCCGGCCTTCGTTGGCCTCGTGCAGGGCCTCGTCCGCGAGGTAGGCGTGGATCGTGTCCAGCTTGCCCGTGAGCTCGACGGCCAGCGTCCGTCCGGCGGGCTGCAGGAAGAGTCCACCCGCCGGGACCGTCCGTGACTGGACGCCCGGCCGCGTCCCGCGACGGACGGTGACCGGACCGTTGAGGTGCAGGACGAGCAGGTGCGTGGGGGCCGGATCGAATTCGGCGCGGTAGGGCCGCTCCTGCTGAGCGGACAGGTACAGCCGGTCCCAGCCCAGTCCGGCGCTCGTGTGCCGTGGCCGCAGGCCGGGCCGGCGCAGGATGCCGACCGTGTCGGCCAGCCGAAGCTCCGCCATGGTGCGGCCTCCTCTCGCCACCACCCATTCATTGAAACTTGAACTATACCGTGCGGGGCCCCCGAGGGGAAGGTGCTCCATGGGAGTACCCCCGGCGCGACTACGGCGCGCAGTCGCGGCGATACGGGCGTAGAAAAGGACGAAGGGGGCAAAGCGAGCACTACTACGACTCAGGGAGTGGCCGTCCATGCAGATCGTTGTGGACCTCACGCGCTGCCAGGGCTATGCCCAGTGCGTCTTCCACGCGCCGGAGGTGTTCGAGCTGCACGGTGAAGAGGGGCTGCTGTACGCCCCCGCCGTCCCGGCCGACCAGGACGAGCGCGTGCGCCAGGCCGCGGCGGCCTGCCCGGTCCGGGCCATCCTCGTCGGCGAGGGGGTGACCGCGGGTGCCCGGTGATCCGAGCGACGGCCGCATCGTCATCGTCGGCGCGTCGCTGGCCGGGCTCCGGGCCGCGGAGACGCTGCGCGAGGAGGGCTTCACCGGCTCACTGACCGTGGTGGGGGACGAGCCCCATCCGCCCTACGACCGGCCACCGCTGTCCAAGCAGGTACTGCTCGGCAAGGCAGCGGCGGACTCCACGGCGCTGCCGATGCGCCGGGACCCGGTCGCCGACTGGCGGCTCGGCGTGGCCGCCACCGGCCTGGACCCCCTCGCCAAGCGGGTGCTGCTGGCGGACGGCGAGTCACTGCCGTACGACCGGCTGCTGATCACCACCGGCACCCGGGCCCGGCCCTGGCCCAACCCCGAGGAAGCCGCCCTGGACGGGGTGTTCACCCTGCGTACCAGTGACGACGCCGGTGGACTGGCCGAGCGGTTGGCCGCCGGCCCGACGCGGGTGCTGGTGATCGGCGCGGGCTTCACCGGCTCGGAGATCGCCTCGGCCTGCCGGGAACGAGGACTGGACGTCACGGTCGCCGAACGCGGGCCCGCTCCGCTGGTGGGCGCGCTCGGTGGGACGCTGTCGAAGCTCGCGGTCGGCATGCACCGCAACCACGGCGTGGATCTGCGCTGCGGAGTGACGGTCACCGCCCTGCACGGGGACGGGAACGGCCGGTTCACCGGTGCGGACCTGTCCGACGGCAGCCGCGTCGACGCGGACGTGTGCGTCGTGGCGCTGGGGGCGGTCCGCAACGTGGAGTGGCTGGCGGAATCCGGGTTGGCGGCGGGCCCGCGCGGCATCGCCTGCGACGCCGGATGCAGGGCCTTCAACATGTACGGGATCGTCACCGACGACGTCTTCGTGGCGGGCGACGTCTCCCGGTTCCCGCACCCGCTGTTCGGGTACCAGATGCTCTCCCTGGAGCACTGGGGCAACGCGGTCGCGCAGGCCGAGGTCGCGGCCCACAACATGGTCAGTCCCGGGCCCCTGCGGCGTCCGCACCTCGCCGTACCGACGTTCTGGTCGACCCAGTTCGGGCTCAACATCAAGTCGGTCGGCGTGCCCACCTTCTCCGACCACGTGATGATCGCCCAGGGCTCTTTGGAGGCGCGCCGGCTGGCGGTGGTCTACGGCTACCAGGGCCGGGTCACCGCGGCGGTCACCGTCGACATGGCCAAGGCGATCGACTACTACCAGCACCTGATCGAGACCGCGGCTCCGTTCCCGCCCCCGCCCGGCGCGGCGGACCGCGCGATCGCGGCCGACGTCGCGATTCCGTCCGACGTGCCGGATCCGAAGGTCCTGTCCCACGGCCCCACCGTGGCGCTCACCGGATACCTGCCCGATCGCCGACTGACGGTGGTCAAGCCCGTCGGCTGACCCTCGTCCCGCCCGACCACGAGGAGCCGCCATGGCCTCCGACACCTTGCTGGCCCGGATCACCGACTACGTCAACCGCCCCGACCCCTACCCGCTGTACGCGGAGCTCCGCGAGGCCGGTCCCGTGGTGCGCCAGGCGGACGGCACGTACCTGATCGGCACGTACCACGAGATCGCCGCTCTGCTCCACGACCCTCGGATGAGTGCCGATCCGCGCTCGCGTACCGCTCCCACTCCGTCCGAGGTGACCGGCAAGCCGCCGTTCCTGCGGCTCGACGACCCCGAGCACCACCGGCTGCGCACCCTGGCCATGCGGCCGTTCGGCCCGCCGCACAGCCCGGGCCGGATCGACGGCATGCGGGGCGAGATCGCCGAGATCGTCAAGGAGCTGATGGAGGCCCTTCCGACGGGCCAACAGATCGACATCGTCGACGACTTCGCCTACCCGCTGCCCGTCACGGTGATCTGCCGCCTGCTCGGCGTACCCCGCGAGGACGAACCGCTCCTGAGGGCCTGGTCCGACACCCTGGTCACCTCCGCCGACGTGCGGACGGACGAGGACCCCACCGAGCGGCACCGGGCGGGCGACCAGGCACGGATCGAGATGGGCGGGTACCTGCTGGACCTCGCCGAGCGGCGCCGCGGCCACCCGACCGACGACCTGCTCTCCGCCTTCGTCAACGAGCCCGATCCGGCCCTGCGCCTCACCCGCGAGGAACTCGCGGAGACGGCCGTGCTGTTGTTCATCGCGGGACACGAGACCACGGTCAACCTGATCACCAACGGCGTGCTCACGCTGCTGCGCCAACCCGAGCACGTGGAGCAACTGCGGAGCGAACCCGAGCTGTTGCCGCACGCCGTGGAGGAACTGCTGCGCTACGAACCCCCGGTCCACATGCGCGAGAGGGTCCCCCTCGCCGACATCGACGTCGCCGGCACCACGATCCCCGCCGGCACGTCGGTCATCCTGGCGCTGGCGTCGGCCAACCGTGACCCCCGGCGGTTCGACGAGCCCGACCGGTTCGACCCCACCCGCCCGGACAACGAGCACCTCGGCTTCTGCAGCGGTATCCACCTGTGCTTCGGTGCCCCGCTCGCCCGCCTCGAAGCCGAGACCGCGCTCGGTGCGCTGCTGCCGCACCTGAGCACGGCCCGCCTGGTCCAGGACCCGCCGCCCTACCGGCAGAACGCCATGCTCCGCGGGCCTCGCCATCTGCCCGTCCAGCTCCAGCTGTGACACCGCGGGCGGCGGGGGTAGCCCCCGCCGCCCCGCTCAGCGCAGGTGCCACTGCTGGTTGGCTCCGCCCTGGCAGGGCCAGATCACCAGCTGGGTCCCGTCCGCAGTGGACGACCCCGGAACGTCCAGGCACTTGCCGGACTGCTCCGAGACCAGTCGGCCCCCCGCGCCCTGGGTCCAGCGCTGGTTCGCGCCGCCGGTGCACGTCCACAGTTCCACCGGTGTGCCGTCGGCGGTGTTCCCGCCGGTCACGTCGAGGCAGGCACCGCCCATGCGCAGGGTGCCGTCGGGGGCGGCGGTCCAGTACTGGGCGGCGCTGCCGTTGCACGTCCACACGTCGGCCTTGGTGCCGTTCGCGCCGGAACCGCCATACGCGTCCAGGCACTTGCCCGACAGCCCCGAGGGCGCGTATCCGGACACGCCGCCGGGCTGGTGGCGGATGAGCGCCGCGATGAGGGCGTGTCCGGGGAAGTCGGTCATGACGATGCCGGTGTGGCCCCAGTAGCCTCCGCCGAGAAAGTCCAGCGTGTGCTGGTCCATCCCGGTGCCGCCGCCGTACCCGCCGGCCATGTCGGCCGGAGTCGCCCCGGACGGTGTGCAGTTGGCCGAGGTGTACGTCACGTACATCGCGCCCGAGTTGTCGCCCGCGGCCTCCGCCAGGTTGTCCCTGACTCCGTTCCACTTGGTGCCGAGATCGCACTGGCCCCAGTCGTCGGTGACGTAGTGGCCCCAGTCGCCGCTCGTCAACTGGCTGAGCCCGTAGCCGGAGTAGACCTGGCCGCGGGGCCCGGTGAACCGGGTCAGCACGATGCGGCCGCGCACCTGGTCGAGGGTGGGCATGTCGGCGGTGGAGGTCCCGGTCACCGTCGGCGCGTAGAACAGCCCCGGGTAACGGGCCAGGTAATCGCGGAAGATGCGCATACGGTCCGCGGCGGTGGTGTTGGACGGGTCGTCGGCGCAGTGCCCGATCGACGTGCTGCCACTGCCGCCCTCGGTGGTGTCCCCGTCGCACTCACCGTGCAGGTTCATCAGGACGGTCTCGGTGGGGTGCGCGGCGAGGAAGTCGCGGGCCCGGGAGAGGACGTCGTCGAAGTTGGCGTTCTGGTAGACGTTGGTGTGGTGGATGGCGAACGCCCCGCCCACCACCCGTACCCGGATGTCGATCGCCCGGATGCCCGCGTCGAGTTGTGCGCCGAGGGTCGCGGCGCTGTCGCCGTGGTTCTCCTGGGTCTCGTACGCCGACGGATAGAGCCAACCGCCGTGAATGGCCAGGGTGTCGTGGGTGCCGGGGACCGACAGACGGCCCAGGCTCAGCGCGCCGTCGACGCCGCCCATCCAGTCCGGATGGCTCTGCGCTGTCAGGCTGTTGAAGGCGTCCGTCGACGTGGAGGGCTGCGCCGAGGCGGAGCCGGGAGTCAGCATGCCGAGCGCGGCGCCCGTCAGGGCGAGGGAAACGGCGAGAGCGGCTCGGCGTCGCAGCCGTGCGGGTCCTGTTGACCGGAACATGTCAGCAATATAGGGCCGGGTTCTCGGACAGGTCCAGACCGATGGCGGGACGTCCGAGCCCCCCCCGGCATGCGTGGTGCCGGGGGGAGGGGCGAGCGTCTCCGTTCACGCGCAGGTCAGTTGTGGTGTCGCCCAGTCGGCGTGGTCGTAGTTGATGCCGTCTGCGGAGTCGGTGGCGGCGAGGCGGAGTTCGATCCCGCCGGTGAGGTCCGCGGAGAGCGTCTTGGCCGCGTCCGCGCCCGTCATGCGGCCGCTGTCCGCGACGAGCGCGTCGTCCCGGTACAGCCGGAAGACGACGGACCCGTTGGTCCCGCCGGCCTCGTCGTCCACGCCCACGTTCACGGTCAGGCGTGAGCAGGTGCCGCCGAGGTAGTAGGTGACGTCACTGGCGGCGTGGGTGCCGAGGCCCTTGGCGTAGGTGGTGCCGTTGATGGTGAGGGTGTGGCCGTCTCCGGCGGCCTTCTCGCCGTTGCTGCGGTCGGGTTCGACCGGGCCCCAGCCGTTGGTCGCCGAGGTCCACGTCAGGTCGCTGAGCGCGTGCGCGCCGGCCGTCGGACCGTCGCCGCAGGCGAGCCGGGCGTCGGCCCAGTCCGCGTGGTCGTAGTCGATGCCGTCGCCGCCGTCGGTCACGACGAGCCGCAGCGTCGTCCCGCCGGTCAGGTCGGCGGTGAGCCGTACCGGCGGATCACCGGCCGTCCGCACGCCGCTGTCGGCGACCTTGGTCGCATCCCGGTAGATCCGGAAGGCGACGGACCCGCCCGCGGTCGACTCGTCGTCGACGCCGACGTCCACGCGCAGCGACTTGCACTTGCCGCCCAGGTGGTACGTGATGTCGCCGGGGGCGTGGGTGCCGAGGCCCTTGGCGTAGGTGGTGCCGTTGATGGTGAGGGTGCGGCCGTCGCCGGCGCCCTGCTCGCCGTTGCTGCGGTCGCGTTCGACCGGGCCCCAGCCGTTGGCCGCCGAGGTCCACGGCAGGTCGCTGAGCTGATGGATGCCGGTGGGCGGCGGGACGGAAGTGCCGGGTGTCACGCGGTACATCACCGTGCCGTGCGCGGGCACCGACGCGCTGATCGCACCGGCCGTCGTGGATTCCTGCTTGGACCAGAGGTCCTTGAGGGAGTACGACGTCGCCCCGCCCAGGCCGACGGCCTCCGCGGTCGTCGACACCGTTCGCGCGGTGCCGTTCTCGTTCGTCAGCGTCACCGAACGCCCGCCGTCCGCCAGCGGCTTGGACATCACGACGAGACCGCCGGACGACGACACCACCGTGCCCTGCCGGCCCAGCGGGTCCTGGTCGATGCCGATGACGTCGGTGTTCTTCAGGATGTCCAACGATGCCGACGACACGCTGCGCAGATCCGTGCCGATCAGGAGCGGCGCCGCCATCTGCGCCCAGAGGCTGAAGTGGGTGCGGTACTCGGTGTCGGTCATGCCGCCGTTGCCGACCTCCAGCATGTCGGGGTCGTTCCAGCCGCCCGGCCCGGCGTACGGGGCCAGGGACTGGTTCTGGTGGGCTATGCCGATCATGCTGGACCAGGAGTCGGAGATGTCGCCGGTGGTACGCCATGAATTCCCGTACTGCGCGGCCCAGTTCCAGGGCTGGTTCTCGCCCCACTCGCAGATGCTGTAGAGGATCGGGCGGCCGGTGGCCTTGAGCGCGTCCCCCATGGCCTTGTACCGCTGCTTGGCGTCCGCGCCGGTGTTGTTGCAGTTGTCGTACTTGAGGTAGTCCACGCCCCAGGACGCCCACAGGTTGGCGTCCTGCTGCTCGTGGCCGAGCCCGCCGGGGAAGCCCTGTGTGTCACAGGTCTTGGTGCCGGCGCTGGAATAGAGCCCGAACTTGAGACCCTTGGTGTGGACGTAGTCCGCGACCGCCTTGATCCCGTGGGGGAACCGGACCGGGTCGGGCACGAGGTTGCCGTTCGCGTCCCGGTTGGGCAACGCCCAGCAGTCGTCGATGTTGACGTACGTGTAGCCCGCGTTCTTGAGTCCGAGGGAGACGAAGGCGTCGGCGATGCCCTTGACCATGTCCTCGTTGAACTCGGCCTGGCAGTGCGTGGAGTTCCAGTTGTTGAAGCCCATGGGCGGGGTGCGGGCGAGGCCGTTGTCGACGGCGGGCCCGGCCGTCGGCGTCGCCGCGCTCGTCGGGGTTGCGGCCGTCGGCGTCGGTGCCGTGCCCGCGGCGGGCCTGGCGGCGATCAGGGTCGGGACGGCCAGGCACAGGGCGGCCACGGCCACGGCGAACTGTCTTCTGTGTACACGTCGTTCGGCAGACACGTGCGGCTCCGAGGGGGGTGAGTGGTACACGGGAACACGCGATCACACTTCACACGTTCAAACACGGACGAACGAAAGCCACCACATCTCACCCGCTTGCTTAGGGCATGTCAATACCGTTGCGTGCCCTCGCCGGTCCGCCCCCGCGCGCTCACCTCACGCGTGCCGACCTACGGATTCGGCCCCGGTCGGGACCTCAAGCGCTTTCTCCTCGGCGTCCGCCAGCCAGAAGAACACGGGGGACAGGGTCAGTTCGACGACCCCCAGCACCACCTGGAACGCCTGCGGCCACCCGACCGCCGCGAGTGAGAGCAGCCGCCCGACGGCGCCCAGCAGGAACACGGCGGTCAGCCACCGCACCGCCGCCGCGGGGATCGGCGACTGCCGGGCCGCCCACAGCCAGGCGAGTCCGTACCCGGAGAAGATCGCGCCGAAGAACCGCCCCAGGCTGTCGATCGTCGCCCCGGCCGAGCCCTCGCCCGGGATCGCCGCGTTGCCGAGCAGCACGTGGAAGAGCCCGATCGCCACATTGGCGTACCCCATCGCGACGGCGAGTCCCCGGAGTGCCCTGGCTTTGGTCATGAGGTCATCGCCTCTCACTAGTAGACGTGTGTCAACTAAAGTAGGGCCACTTAGTGAACATGTGTCAAGTAAGATGCGGTCGTGCCTCCCCGTCAGCGGCTCGGTCCCGCCGAACGCCGAGCCCAACTCCTCACCGTCGCGGCGAGGCTCTTCGCCGCGCGGCCGTACGACGAAGTGCTGATGGAAGACGTCGCCGAGCGGGCCGGAGTCTCCCGCGCGCTGCTCTACCGGCACTTCCCGAGCAAGCGGGACCTCTTCGCCGCGCTCTACCAGCAGGTCGCCGACCGGTTGCTCGCGCAGACCCGGCTCGATCCCGCCGAGACCCTGGTCGAACAGCTCGCCCAAGGCCTGGACGCCCACATCGAGTACTTCGCGGAGAACCGCAACACCGTCCTGGCGGCCAACCGTGTCCTGGCCGGCGACCGCCTGGTCCAGACGATCATCGCCGGCGAACTCGACGCCCTGCGCGAGCGCCTGCTCGGCGTGCTCCCGCTCGCCGACGACAGCACCCGGGCCGCCGTGTCGGGTGTCCTGAAGAGCTGGCTGGTGTTCGTCCAGGTGCTGTGCGTGGACTGGCTCACCGAGGAGACCTGCACCCGTGCCGAACTGCGCGACGTGTGCGTCGGTGCCGTCCTGGGCGCCATCCGGCCCCTCCTGGACGAGGACCCCGCGCCGGACTGGCCCCGCTGAGGGCGACGTGCCGCCGCCCTGCTCGCGCGGGACGCCGCGGGGGTGGGATGCTGATCGGGCAGGACGCGAGACGGGACGCAGCCGTCCCGACGAGGTGACCCATCGGCCTGTCGCGGAGCAGACCTCGGCTGTTCACCGCCGCCCACGGCGCGCGACGACGTACCGCCGAGGCGATTCGACGAGGAGGTGCCTGATGGGGAAGTACGCGGACGCCCATCGCCGAAGCCTGAGCGACCCGGAGGGGTTCTGGCTGGAGGCGGCCGAGGCCATCGAATGGTCCCGCACACCGACCCGGGCCCTGGACGACTCTCGGGCGCCGCTGTACCGGTGGTTCCCGGACGGCGAACTGAACACGGCTCACAACGCCCTGGACCGGCACGTGGCCGCCGGGCGGGGTGAACAGACGGCGCTCATCCACGACTCCCCGGTGACCGGTACCAAGACCTCCTACACCTACGCCGAGTTGCGCGACGCCGTGGCCGTCTTCGCCGGGGCCCTGTCCGCACTCGGCGTCACCAAGGGCGACCGCGTGATCGTCTACATGCCGATGGTGCCGGAAACCCTCATCGCCATGCTGGCCTGCGCCCGCATCGGGGCCGTCCACTCGGTGGTGTTCGGCGGGTTCGCCCCCAAGGAACTCGCGGCCCGCATCGAGGACGCGCGGCCGAAGGTGGTCGTGGCGGCGTCCTGCGGCATCGAACCGACGCGCATCGTCGACTACAAGCAGATCGTCGACCAGGCCCTGCGGACCACCCGGCACCAACCGGATCACACCGTGATCCTGCAACGCGACGCCGCACGCGCCGAGTTGGGGGAACGGGACGTCGACTGGCACGAGTTGGTGGCCACCGCGAAGCCGGCCGACCCCGTGCCCGTGGCGGCGACCGACCCCCTGTACATCCTCTACACCTCCGGAACCACCGGCAGTCCGAAGGGCGTCGTGCGCGACAACGGCGGTCACGCGGTCGCGCTGGCCTGGTCGATGACCAACATCTACGGCGTCCGTCCCGGCGACACCTGGTGGGCGGCGTCCGACGTCGGATGGGTCGTCGGCCACTCCTACATCGTCTACGCCCCCCTGCTGATCGGCGCCACCACGGTGCTCTACGAAGGCAAGCCGGTCGGGACCCCCGACGCCGGTGCCTTCTGGCGCGTGGTCTCCGAACACGGTGTGAAGGCGCTGTTCACCGCGCCGACCGCACTGCGCGCGATCCGCAAGGCCGACCCGGAGGCCACCGAGCCGGCGCGCTACGACCTCTCCGCCTTCGAGGCCCTCTTCCTCGCCGGAGAACGCCTCGACCCGGACACCTACCACTGGGCCCACGACACCCTCGGCGTACCCGTCATCGACCACTGGTGGCAGACGGAGTCGGGCTGGCCCATCTCCGCCAACCTGCGCGGACTGGAACTGATGCCCGCCAAACCCGGGTCGGCCACCGTGCCCGTACCCGGGTTCGACGTCCAGGTCCTCGACCCCGCCACGAGCGGACAACTGCCCCGCGGCCGGGAGGGAGCGATCGCGGTCCGGCTTCCCCTGCCGCCGGGCTCACTGCCCACGCTCTGGGGCGACGACCAGCGGTACATCGACGCCTACCTCTCGCAGCACGACGGCTACTACACCACCGGCGACTCCGGCTTCTTCGACGAGGACGGCTACCTCTTCGTGATGGGCCGCACCGACGACGTCATCAACGTCGCGGGACACCGCTTGTCCACCGGCGCCATCGAAGCCGTCCTCGCCGCGCACCCGGCGGTCGCCGAGTGCGCGGTGATCGGAGTCCACGACGAGCTGAAGGGGCAACTGCCCCGCGGCCTGGTGGTCCTCAAATCCGGCGCGCATCCGGACGAGGCCACGCTCCGCGAAGAGCTGGTCGCGGCGGTGCGCCGGGACATCGGACCGGTGGCCGCCTTCCGCGACGTGACCGTGGTCGACGCCCTGCCCAAGACCCGCTCCGGCAAGATCCTGCGCAGGGCGATGCGCGGCATCGCCGACGGCCGGGACGTTCCGATGCCCTCCACCATCGAGGACCCGGCCGTCCTGGACGACCTCCGACCGATCCTGCGGCCCCACTGACTGCGGCGGGGCCGGGGAACGTCACTCGGGCCGGTGGACGGCCTGGTCCATGCCCCAGTAGCGGCCGTCCGTGTCACTGATCAGATCGGGCTGCATCAGCGAGTGGTAGAGCGCCGTGTAGAACGCCGTGCGGCGGGTGGCGCTGCCGCCCTCGACGCGTACGGTGCCCAGTTCGCGGTCCCAGGCGCGGGCCCCGGCATCGGCCACGTCCGCGACACTCGCCTGCGGGGCGATCTCCTGGCGGAGGTTGGCCTCGGCGCCCGCGAGGCTGACGTACGAGATGCCGATCCGCATCCGGACATCGTTGTCAGAGTGCGTGTCGAAGCCGACCCAGCCGCCGGAACCGCGTCCGGCGCGGTCCGCACCCGTGGCGTAGCCCTCGCCCCCGGACGCGGACGTCGAACCGGGCGACAGCGTGCTGTCGTGCCAGGTGCCGACCGAGGAGAAGTCACGGTCGAACGACGCGCTGAAGTAGAGCCGGTAGTAGCTCTTGCGGTTGTTCACACCGCCGTTGGCGCGGCGGCCGCAGAAGGCGCCGGTGAGGACCGAGCCGGTCACCTTGCGGTGGGCGGCGTCGATGTCGACGTGCGCGTCCTCGCTGCCGTTGAGGGAGTTGGAGACGCGGAAGAGCAGGTTCGCCGGGCGGTCGGCCGGGAAGCTGAAGTCGGCGACTCCGGCACGCTTGCTGACGGCCAGGTCGGCGCGGGCGCCGGACGCCAGGCCGAGGCTGTAGCGGCCGGGTGTGGCCTTCTCGTCCGTGTGCGAGAAGTTCGCCGCGTAGACCGCGTCCTTGGTGTCCGCCGACGGTGACGACGTGACGTCGCCGACGAACGGCATGATCGGTACGTCGCCGGCCGCGCCGGGATTGCAGCCGGCGCCGTTGACATGAGTGAGGCTCAGCCCGCGGATACGGGTCGTGTCGTACTGGTAGCCGTTGGCCGCGCCCGTGCTGGTCTGATCGCCCCTGGTGCTGGTCGGGGACCAGGCGATCATCCCGTACGGGAGGGTGGCGCCGGGGTAGGTGTTGCCGCCGTTCGCGGAACCGATCAGCGGGTCCACGAGCGAGGAGGGCCGTTCGGGGACGGGCGCGGCGGCAGCGGGCAGGGGGCTGCCGCCGCGAGCGCGGTCGTCATCACCCCGGCCGCGGTCTTCGTACCGAACCGTCTCACCGCGCGCAGTAGCGGGTCGCGCATGGGTCAAGTCGCCTTTCGCCAGAGGGACATGGAAGCGTCGCGAGGCTAGGAGGCCATTCGATGGGCGGCAAGAGGCGCCCGCATATGGATGATGAAGCGCGGGTGAACGCTTCGCCCGCGGCGGGAGATCAAGCCGCTCGGGAGGTGACGGCCAACGCCCGGAATTCGAGGACGTCTTCGCCGTACAGGTCCTCCACCCAGGTGGACTGGTAGACGGTGTCCAGATACCGCTCACCCAGATCCGGGGCGATGGCCACGGCGGTCAGCTCCCGTCCCTCCCGACGAGCCAGCCACTCCATCGCGCCGCTGACCACCGTGCCGGTGGAGCCCCCGAACAGGAACCCACGCCGGGCCAGCCGGTGACAGGCCCGGATGGTGTCGGCCTCCGGCACGCGCACCACGTCGTCGACCCGGGACTCTTCGAGCAGCGGGGGGCGCCTGCTGGTACCCAGCCCGGGGATCATCCGCCGGCCCGGAGCGCCGCCGAAGGTCACCGAGCCCACGGTGTCGACGGCCACGATCCGCACCGGCCGGTGCCGCTCGCGGAAGTAGCGAGCGCAGCCCATCAGGGTTCCGGTGGTCCCGGCCCCGACGAACAGCACGTCCAGGTCCGGGAACTGCCGGGCGACGGCCGGGGCGGTCCTGCGGTAGTGGGCCAGCGCGTTGCTGCGGTTCGTGTACTGGTCGAGCCACACATAACGGTCGTCGGAGGCGCACAGCGCGCGCACGTGGTCGATGCGCGCGCCGAGGAAACCGCTCACGGGATGGGGTTCCGTGATGACGTGGACCTCGCCGCCCAAGGCCTCCATCATCTTCCTGGTCGCCAGATTGCAGCGGGTGTCGGTCACGCACAGAAACCGGTATCCCTTGTTTGCCGCGATCATGCTCAGAGCCACGCCCAGATTGCCCGAGGACGACTCGACCAGAACCGAGCCCGGCGTCAGCTGGCCGTCACGCTCGGCGGTCTCGACCATTTCCGTGGCGGCCTTGAGTTTGATCGAGCCGGCGAAATTGAAGCCCTCGCACTTGAGGAACAACGGGTGCTCGAAGACCCCCTCCAGGTCGACATAGAGATCGTCCTCGTTGAAGGCCTGGGGCGCGGATATGACGGGCATGGTCGTCTCCTCGAACAATGAGCCGCGGCTCGCCGGAACGCCTCCAGTAGGCCCAATTCCGGGCGGTGATGTCATGCCACCGAAATGCGTGGCTTGACATGCGCCCCGATTTCCCATATTCATCGCGGCCCCGAGGCACACCCCTGGTGCGGTTGAATCGGCGAATTATCAAGATCGATCTTCTCTGTCAAGTTCCGAATTCCAGGGGCAGGACAGGAAAACCCCGGACGGGCCTACTGGAGAGGCGGGCGTCACGAATCCGTGCGCACCGACCGACGCTGACCGAAACGTCCTCCAGGAGTTCTCGTGCCAGACAAAACCATGGATGTATGCGCGGCCGAATCGGCGACCGGCACCGAAAGGCTGCTGGCCGAGGTGCTGGCCGGCGTCGTACGTGTCGAGCGGGTACCGGCCGACAGTCACTTCTTCAACGACCTGGGCGCCGATTCCCTGGTCATGGCACGGTTCTGCGCGCGGGTGAGGAAGCGGGAGGACCTGCCGACGGTGTCGATGAAGGACATCTACCGGTACCCGACCGCCCGGAGCCTGGCCGCCGCGCTGGCGAAGGCCGCGCCCGTGTCCGTCCCGCCGTCGTCCTCGCCCGCGGAGGCGTCGCCACCGGCGCCTCCACGAACCCGGGCCGGGGCCCGCGCCGCCACCCGGCGATACGTCGTCTGCGGACTGCTGCAGTTCCTGTTCTTCCTGGGTTATTCCTACGTCGCCGCCCTCGCCGTCGCCGAAGGCTACGCATGGATCTCCGAGGGCTCCGGTCTCGCCGACCTCTACCTGCGGTCGGTCCTGTGCGCGGCCGTGGGCTTCGTGGGCCTGTGCACGGTGCCGATCGCGGCGAAGTGGACCCTTGTCGGCCGCTGGCGAGCGGGGCAGTTCCCTCTGTGGGGTACGGCCTACCTGCGTTTCTGGGTCGTCAAGACCCTGATCCGCTCCAGTCCCCTGCGCCTGTTCACCGGCTCACCGCTCTACACGGTCTACCTCAGGGCGCTCGGCGCGCGGATCGGCAGAGGCGTCACGATCCTCACCCACTCGATCCCGGTCTGTACGGACCTGCTCACCGTGGGGGAGGGCACGGTCATCCGCAAGGACGTCCTGCTGTCCTGCTACCGCGCCCACGGCGGCCGGATCCAGACCGGCCCGGTCACGCTCGGCAGCAACGTGCTCGTCAGCGAGCACACGGTCCTCGACATCGAGACCTCGATGGGCGACGGCGCCCAACTGGGCCACGCCTCCTCCCTGCACGCCGGCCAGGCGGTGCCCGCCGGAGAACGCCGGCACGGCTCGCCGGCGCAGCCGACCGACGTGGACTACGGGACGGTCGCCCCCGCCGACTGCCCCACCCCGAAGAGGACCGCGTACGGCGTCCTGCAACTGCTGAGCCTGCTGCTGGTGTGGCTGCCCCTGTCGATGGGCGGCGTAGGCATCCTGCTGGCCGGCGTCCCCCAGCTGCACACCCTCCTGGAACCCAGGCCGGTGACCAGCCCGGCGTTCTACGTCGACGCCCTGGCCACCTCCCTGGTGGTCTTCGTCGGTTCCCTGCTCGCCGGTCTCCTGGTCGTGGGCACCGTGCCGCGTGTCCTCAACCGGGCCATCGAGCCCGGCAAGGACTATCCGCTGTACGGCTTCCACTACGGCATCCAGCGCGCGATCACGCTGCTCACCAACAGGAAGTTCCTCGCCACGCTCTTCGGCGACAGCTCCGGCATCGTCCACTACCTGCGCTACCTCGGCTACGACCTGTCCCGCGTCGAGCAGACCGGGTCGAACTTCGGCACCGAGTTCCAGCACGACAACCCGTACCTGAGCTCCGTCGGCACCGGCACCATGATCGCCGACGGACTCTCGCTCATGAACGCCGACTTCTCCAGCACGTCCTTCCGCGTCTCCCGTACGTCGATCGGGCCCCGCAACTTCCTCGGGAACCGCATCGCCTACCCCGCGCAGGGCAAGACCGGCGACAACTGCCTGCTCGCCACCAAGGTCCTGGTCCCCATCGACGGTCCGGTGCGCGAGGGCGTGGGCCTCCTGGGCTCGCCCAGCTTCGAGATCCCGCGCACCGTGATGCGGGACAACCGGTTCAACCATCTGGAGACCGGCGACGAACTGCGCCGCCGCCTGGCAGCCAAGAACAGGCACAACGCCGTGACCGCAGGCCTCTACCTGCTGGCGCGGTTCATCCACCTCTTCGTGATCACCCTCATCGCCATGGGCGCGGCCGGCCTCTATCCCTCGCTCGGCGCCCTGGCGATCGCACTGGCCGGCGTGCTCACCCTCGGGTTCACCGTCGTCCACTTCGCGCTGATCGAACGGGCCTCCACCGGATTCAAGCCGCAGCAGCCGCTGTACTGCTCGATCTACGAGCCCTCGTTCTGGCGCCACGAACGCTTCTGGAAGCTGGCATCGGTCGACTACATCCAGGCCTTCGACGGCACCCCCTTCAAGAACATGGTCTGGCGGCTGCTGGGGGCCCGGATCGGCAAACGGGTCTTCGACGACGGCTGCTTCCTCCCGGAACGCACCCTCGTCACCATCGGCGACGACAGCACGCTGAACGCCGGGACCGTGGTCCAGTGCCACTCGCAGGAGGACGGCGCGTTCAAGTCCGACCGCAGCGTCGTCGGCAGCGGCTGCACCCTCGGGGTCGGCGCCTTCGTCCACTACGGCGTCCGGATCGGCGACGGCGCTGTGCTCGCCCCGGACTCCTTCCTGATGAAGGGCGAGGAGACCTCCCCGCACGCCCAGTGGGCGGGCAACCCGGCCCGGGAGCTGCCGGGCGACGAAGCGCCTTTCGCGGGCCGCCGGGAACCGGACGCCGGCCAGGCCGCCGCCTGAGCTCCGGTAGTTGACACCGCCACCCCACCGACACGCAGAGGGAACGATCCCATGACAACGCATCCGAGCCCCACCCGAAGCGGCCTGGACTACTGGCGCGGCGTACTGACCGAGGGCGGATTCACCCCGGCCCCGCGTTGGACCCGCCACCCGGTGCCGGGCGTGGGCCAGTACGAGACGCGGGCCCCCGAAAGCACTGCCACCAAGGTCCGCAGGCTGGCGGACGAACTGGCGATACGGGTGGATTCGATTCTCCTGGCGGCCCATGCCAAGGTGCTCGCGGTTCTGTCCGGAGAGCGGGAGATCACCACCGGCTACGTCACCGAGGACGGCGGCCTGCTGCCCTGCCGCCTGACCACCGCACCCGCCTCATGGTGGGAACTGCTGCGGAGCGCCCACCAGTCGGCCGCCGAACTGCTGACGCACCAGAATGTTCCGGCCGAGGAGATCGACCGGTTGCGGCACGAACTCGGCCTGACCGGGCCGCTGTCCGAGACCGTCCTCGACCTCACCGCGATCGACGGGGACCTCCCGGAGGACACCGCGCTGCGCGTGGGCATGCGGAAGGTGCGGGCAGCGGGCCCGGCGCGCCGCGACGACCGGCTCGTGCTGCGGCTGCGTTACCGCACCGACCGGCTCGACGCCGACAGCGTCGCCCGCATCGCCGGCTATCACTTGACCGCGCTCGCTCTGATCACCGCCGACCCGGATGCCGAACACGCCCACCAGAGCCTGCTGTCCACCGCGGAACTGCGGTTCCAGCGGGAGCAACTAGCGGGAATTAAACGTGAGTTGCCGAGCATGAGGGCGCATGAGCTGTTCGAGGGGCGGGTGCGGACGCATCCCGATGCCGTCGCCGCCGTACACGCCGACCGGCAGTGGACCTACAGGGAGCTCAACTCCCGGGCAAACCAGCTGGCTCGCGCCCTTGCCGCCCGTGGGCTCGTCCGCGAAGGGGTCGTCGCGGTGGTGACCGAACGCAACCTGGACTGGCTGGCCGCCGTCATCGCGGTCTTCAAAGCCGGAGGCGCCTACCTCCCCATCGAGCCGCACTTCCCCGCCGAACGCATCGCCGCCATCCTCTCCCGCGCCGACTGCGCCCTGGTCCTGACCGACCCCCGCAGCACCACCGCCCTCGACCAGGCCCTGGCCTCCCGGCCCGAAGTCGAGAGGCTTTTCATCGAGGAGGCGTACGAAGAAGACCACGCGGACGACGACCTCGGCATCCCCGTCACGCCCGACCAACTGGCGTACATCTACTTCACCTCCGGCTCCACCGGTGAACCGAAGGGCGCGATGTGCGAACACGCGGGCCTGCTCAACCACCTCTACGCCAAGATCGACGACCTGGAGATCGGTGAAGACGCCGTGGTGGCGCAGACCGCCCCGCAGTGCTTCGACATCTCCCTGTGGCAGTTGCTGTGCGCCCTGCCGGTCGGTGGGCGGACCCTGCTGGTCGAACAGGACGCCATCCTCGACGTACCGCGCTTTCTCGACACCATCACCGACGGCAGGGCCACTGTCCTCCAGGTCGTGCCTTCGTACCTCGAAGCCGTCCTGACCGAGCTGGAACAGCGCCCCCGTGCCTTGCCGGACCTGCGGTACGTCTCGGTCACCGGTGAGGCGCTGAAGAAGGAGCTCGCCGAGCGCTGGTTCACCGCGCAGCCCCGGATCGGGCTGGTGAATGCCTACGGACTCACCGAGACGTCGGACGACACCAACCACGACGTCATGCACCGCGCGCCGGACCGCATCCTGCTCGGGCGCCCGGTCAACAACGTGCGTGTCCACGTCGTCGACGAACACCTCGCGTCGGTGGCCTTGGGCGCCCCGGGCCTGATCGCGTTCTCCGGGGTCTGCGTCGGTCGCGGGTACATCAACGATCCCGAACGCACCCGAGCGGCCTACCTGACCGATCCGCACCGCCCCGGTACGCGGCTCTACCTCGGCGGCGACTACGGCCGTTGGCATCCTTCCGGGAAGCTGGAGTTCCTCGGCCGCCGCGACGCCCAGGTCAAGATCCGCGGCTTCCGGATCGAGATCGGCGAGATCGAGAACGCCCTGCTCCGCCTCCCGGGTGTCCGTGACGGTGCGGTGGTGGTGGCCGAACAGGCCCAACAGTCCCAACAGGGCCGGCAGGCCCAGCAGGCCGATCAGAGTCGGAGCAGGCATCTGGTCGCCTTCTACTCCGCCCCGAAGCCCGTCGCCCCTGGAACGCTCACCGAACGGCTCGCCGCCATGCTCCCCGCCTACATGGTCCCGGCGGCCATCCACTGGCGTGAAAGCCTGCCGCTGACCGCCAACAGCAAGATCGACAAGAAGGCGCTGACGGCGCTGGCCGGCCAACTCGCCACCGGCGACGTCGATCAAGAGCCACCGGCCACACTCACCGAGCAGCGGCTGGCGGCCGCCTGGGCCCACGTCCTCGGCGTGCCCCAGGACCGCGTGGGACGCCGCGACCACTTCTTCGACCGCGGCGGCAGCTCCCTCGCGGCGGTGAAACTCGCCATCGCCCTGGACCGCGCCGTGTCCCTCAAGGACGTCACGGCACACCCGGTTCTCGCCGACCTCGCCGCCGTGGTCGACGACAGGCTGAGCGACCGGCTCGGCGACCGGTTCGACCACCGCGCACCCCGAGCATTGACCTCCTCCTGAACCAAGCAACGACCTCCTCCTGCACCGCATGAGCCGCATCGAAAGGAAAGGCACCATGTCCTACGCAATCACCGCATCGCTCCTCAGGGTGGACCTGAAGCCCGGCAAGCCCCCGATCCTGTACGTGGACACCCCCGACAACGCGCCGGGCTGGGCCGCCGACCACCGTCACGCCCTGCGCACCCTGGTCACCGAGCACGGAGCGCTCCTCGTCCGCGGCCTGCACCTGCGCGACGCGGACCAGGCCGGCGCCGTCCTCCAGCGCCTGGGCGTGGATCTGATGACCGACAGGGAGTCCTTCGCCCCCCGCCAGACCTACGCACCGGGGGTGTACTCGTCCACGCCATGGCCACCCAGCCAGCCGATGTGCATGCACCACGAACTCAGCTACACACACCACCCACCCGGCCTCATGCTGTTCGCCTGTCTGACCCCACCCACCTCCGGCGGAGCCACCGCCATATCCGACGCGGCCACCGTGCTGGAGGCACTGCCCTCCGAACTGGTCCACCGCTTCGAACGGGAGGGCTGGCTGCTCTGCCGTACCTACAACGACGAGATCGGCGCCTCTTACGGCGAGGCCTTCGGCACGGACGACCGGACGGCCATCGAGGCCTACTGCCGCACGGCCGGCATCGAATTCGCCTGGCAACCCGACGGCGGCCTGCGCACCCGCCAGCGCCGCCCCGCCGTGACGACCCACCCGGTCACCGGCCGCCCCTGCTGGTTCAACCAGATCGCCTTCCTCAACGAATGGACGATCGAACCCGAAATCCGCGACTACCTCATCGACCTCTACGGCGCCGAGTCGCTGCCCTTCAACACCCGCTTCGGCGGCGGCGATCCGGTCGGCCCGGACGTCATCCGGCTCCTCAACGACACGTACGCCACCCACACCGCCCGCGAGCCGTGGCGGGCCGGTGATCTGATGCTCGTCGACAATGTGCGCACGGCACACAGCAGGGAGGCCTTCGAAGGTCCACGTGAGGTGCTCGTCGCCATGGCCGAGCCGCAGAGTCAGTCCTTCCGACCCCCGGCCGACGAGTTGAGCCCCGGATGACCCCCGCCCGTTCCACGGTGATGGAGCCCGCCATGTCCCAGCCGCCCACCGTGCCGCCGTTCGCAGTGATCTCCGGCGCCCAGGTCCAGCACGCCCTGCGGGACCGGGAAGCGCAGATCGTGGACCTCGTCGAGGCCACCTATCTGCTGCATGCCGCCGGGGAGGCGGTCAGCCCCCCTTCCCACTTCCTGCGCTTCCCCGACCGCCCCGCCTCCCGGATCATCGCCCTGCCCGCTTCGATCGGCGGGCAGGCGCCGGTGGACGGCCTCAAATGGATCTCCAGCTTCCCCGACAACGTCCAGGCCGGCATCCCGCGGGCCTCCGCCGTCCTGATCCTCAACGATCACGACACCGGCTACCCGTTCGCCTGCCTGGAGAGCTCCATCATCAGCGCCACCAGAACCGCGGCATCCGCGGCGCTGGCCGCCGACCGTCTCAGCCGCGACCGGCAACGCCCCACCCGGGTCGGGTTCTTCGGTACGGGCCTGATCGCCCGCTACATCCACACCTTCCTGACGGCCACGGGCTGGTCCTTCGACGAGATCGGCGTCCACGACCTGTCCCGGGACAGCGCCGCGGGGTTCCGGGACCACCTCCAACAGGCCCGCACCGATGGACAGATCACGGTGCACGACAGTGCCGAGGAGCTCATCCGCTCCAGCGACCTGGTCGTGTTCGCCACCGTCGCGGGCGAGCCGCACGTCGGCGACCCGGCGTGGTTCCAGCACAACCCACTGGTCCTGCACGTGTCCCTGCGTGACCTCGCGCCCGAGATCATCCTCACCTCGACCAACATCGTCGACGACGTCGACCACTGCCTGAAGGCCGACACCTCCCCGCACCTCGCCGAACGACTCACCGGCAACCGCGACTTCCTGCGGGGCACCCTCGCCGACGTCATGACCGGACGCGTCACCGTCCCCACGGACCGGCCTGTGGTGTTCTCACCCTTCGGCCTCGGCGTACTCGACCTCGCGGTCGGCAAGTACGTCTACGACGAGACCGCCCGCATCGGTCAACTCCACGTCATCGACGACTTCTTCAGCGGGACGGAAAGGAAGCCAGCGCAAGGTCCCACTGCTCCACCGCCTGAAGCAGCGCGGTCGTGTCGACCCGCAGCTCCACGGTGAACTGGTAGATGCCGGGGCGGTCTTCACCCCGCAGCCAGGGTGGCGCCGCCTCCATGGACAGGTGCACGCGAATCACAGTGCCGTCGTCCCGCTGATCGGCGAGGCTGAAGGCGAGGACCGGCTCGACGAACCATGTGTCCGGGGACAGCCAGCCTTCGTCGTCGGGCTCGGTCACCGCCATCGTTCCGGCCGCCACCGCACGCAGCCAAGTCGCCACCGCACGAGCCTCGTGGGTGAGCAGACACGGATCGGTGAAGGACCAGTTGCCCTCAGGAGTGGTCACCGCGCCTTCGATGACCAGCCAGTTGTCGTCGTACCTGTTGCCCGGGGCCGCGGGGAACTGATAGCCCACAGGGCGCAGCGCGATGCTGGTCGTCTGATCGCTCAGAAGCACGGACACAGGATGTCACGCGCGCGTCCTCGGACGGCGAGCTCAGTGAGACGGCGGTTGCGGGCCACGCCGACCACCCGCGACCCCAGTCGGCGCGAGGCGTTCGCCGGAGCAACCAGGTGACGGCGCAATGGCAGGATGGCCCAATGGTGAGGAACGAGTCGTGGGCCGGGCTGCCCGGTGACCTGCTGGTGGCGAAGGAATGGGTGTACGACCCGTGCGGCCTCGCCTGTTCGCAACCGGTGCCCGAACCGGAGGGTGCCGAGTACGCGGCTCACGCGTTCACGGTCGGCGGCCTCGCGGTCCGGTTCCGTGTGGCCAAGACGACGCCGACCAAGGTCGGTCAGTTCGTCACCGTGTGGCAGCGGTCCACGGAGGGCCCCATCCGGCCCTTCGATACCGACGACGGCGTGGATGTCTTCGTCATCAGCAGTCGCGACGACGACGGATTCGGTCAGTTCCTCTTCCCCCGGGACGTACTGTGCGAGCGCGGCATCATGTCCCGGAACGGCTCCGGCGGCAAGCGAGGCTTCCGTGTCTACCCGCCGTGGGTGACGACGAGCAGTCGCCAGGCCCGTACCACTCAGACCTGGCAGACCGCATACTTCCTGCACCTTCGAGAGGGCGGACCTGTGGACCTCGCCCGTGCCCAAGCCCTCTGTCGCCAGAGGCCTTGAGCACGGCACGAGTTCGAGGTCGGCTCAGGTCAGGTCAGTTCCAGTACCAGTTTGCCGACGTTCTCGCCCCGGAAGAGCATCTGGAACGTGTCGGGGAAGTCGTCCAACGAGCCCTTCACCACATGCTCCTTGACCTTGATGTGACCGGCGCCGATCCAGGCGGCGATCTCCTGCGCGGCCTCCGCGTAGCGCTTGGCGTAGTCGAAGACGACGAAGCCCTCCATGCGGGCGCGGCGCACCAGCAGCGAGAGGTAGTTCGAAGGTCCTTGCACCGGCGTGGAGTTGTTGTACTGACTGATCGCGCCGCAGATCACGACGCGCGCGTGCATCGAGAGGCGGGTGAGGGCGGCGTCGAGGATTTCTCCTCCGACGTTGTCGAAGTAGACGTCGATGCCGTCGGGGGCGTGTTGGCGCAGCGCCTTCTTGACGTCCTCGGAGCGGTAGTCGATCGCCGCGTCGAATCCCAGCTCGTCGGTGAGCAGCGCGCACTTCTCCGGGCCTCCGGCGATGCCCACGACCCGGCAGCCCTTGGCTTTGGCGATCTGGCCCGCGATGGATCCGACGGCGCCCGCCGCCCCGGACACCACGACGGTCTCGCCGTCCTTCAGCGCCCCGACGTCCAGCAGGCCGAAGTAGGCGGTCATGCCGGGCATGCCCAGCGCTCCGAGGTAGGTCGAGGGCGGGGCGAGGGAGGTGTCGATCTTCATGGCGCCCCGGCCGTCGGAGACCACGTACTCCTGGACGCCGAACGTGCCCACCACGTGGTCGCCGGGCTGGAAGTCGGGGTGGTCGGACGCCGTGACCTCGATGACCGATCCGGCACGCATCACCTCGCCGAGGCCGACGGGCGGCAGGTAGGAGGGGCGGTCGTCCAGCCACCCCCGCATGGCCGGGTCCAGGGAGATGACACGCGTCCGGCCCGCGAACCGACCCGGGCCCGGCTCCTCGACGGGTCCCGAGAAGTGCTCCCAGTCGTCGGGCTTCACTTCGCCGACGGGGCGGGCTGCCAGACGGATCTGACGGTTGGTCGCAGACATCGTGTCTCCTGTCGTTCGCGGCTACCCGCGACCATACCGACCAGTAGGTACGAGGAGGCGCGTGACGTTCGCCACACGACCCCGGTGGCCTGGTCCGCAGGCGGCCAACTGGATGCGTGATCGAGCTGAAAACGTAACGCCCAACGGTCTTACCAGCCATTCCAACCGGTCGGTAACGTGCGCCGCCACGCCGTTCTCCCCGCCCCCACGGATCAGCGCCGCACCGGAAGGCCACGCGATGTCATACGCCGACGACCACGGGCATCCCCCGCCAGCACCGAGGGGATGGCCGCAGTCGCGCCCGCAGTCCCAGCCCTACGGCCACGCCCCTCGGCAGGAGTCGTACGGGCGCGACCCGTGGCAGGAGTCGTACGGACACGACGCCCCTCGCTCCGACGCGTACCGCTACGACGCCTCCCCGTACGACCCGTTCGACGCGTACCCCTCGTACGACCCGTTCGGGCAGGCCCCTCGGCGTGAACCGCAGGCGTACGAGACGGAGCGCCAGAGCGCCGAGCTCGTCGCCCTCCGCTCGGCCTACCGCGTGCTGCGGCGGGTCTCCACGCTCACCGCGCTCGGCTCGTTCGTGATCTACGTGGTGCTGTCCTGCTCCGCGCCGGACCTGATGGGCGCCGAGGTGGCCGGCGAGCTGAGCCTCGGCATGGCCCTGGGGATCATCCAGCTCCTCGTCACCTTCGCGGCGGTCCTCTGGTACGGACGCAGCGCGCAGCGTTCCGTGGACCCGCTGGCGCGGCTCGTCAGGGAGCGGGCGGCCCGGCCGGGCCGGGATGCCGGGGTGGCGCGATGAACGACTTCGGCTCCGGGACGCAGGCCACCGTCCTGATCCTGTTCACCTCCCTGGCCACGCTCACACTGCTGATGTGCGTGATGGCCGGACCGGACCGCGACGACCTGACGAACTTCTACACCGGCTACCTCTCGCTCACGCCGCTGAGGAACGGCCTGGCGATCGCGGGCGACTACATCTCGGCGGCGACGGTCCTGAGCACCACCGGCATCATCGCGCTCGCCGGGTACGACGGCTATGTGCTGGCGGTCAGCACCGCCATGTCGCTGGTGCTGCTGATGTTTCTGCTGGCCGAACCCCTGCGCAACGCGGGCAGCTTCACCATGGGCGACGTCCTGGCCCGCAACATGCCCGGTCGGGCCGTGCGTATCGCCTCGTGCGTGGTGACGCTCATGGCGACCCTCCCGTTCCTGGTCGTCCAGCTCTCCGGGGCGGGATCGCTGCTCACCTTCATCCTGGGCATCCCGCACGGGCCGGGCGCCAGGACGACGTGCATCGTCCTCGTCGGCAGCCTGATGATCATCTACGCGGCGATCGGCGGCATGCGCGGCACCGCGCTCATTCAGATGATCAAGATCGTGCTTCTGCTGGGCACCAGCCTCGCCGTTGCCGCGCTGGTCCTCAACCGCTTCGACTGGAACCTCGGCGACGTCATCCGGGCCGCCCAGAACGGCAGCGGCACGGGCCCGGCCTACCTCCGGCAGGGCCTGCAACTGGGCACCTCCGCCGCGGACCGGCTGGACTTCGCCAGTCTCCAGATCACCGTGATCCTCGGCGCCGCCTGCCTGCCGCACATCACGATGCGCCTGTACTCCGCGCGCGACGTCCCGGCCGTACGCCGCTCCATGTCCTGGGCGGTCGGCACGGTCACGACGTTCTGCCTGCTCGTGATCATCATGGGCACGGGCGCGGCGGCACTGGTCGGATCCCAGTACATCACCGCGGCCGACCCGCACGGCAGGACGGCGGTGCTCATGCTGTCCCGGGCGTTCGGCGGCGGTGCCGGCTCCGCCGGCACGACGGTTCTCTACGCCGCCGTGGCCGGCACGGTGTTCATCACCCTGCTGTCCTCGGTCGCCGGCATGACCCTGGCCGCGGCCTCGTCGCTCGCCCACGACCTGTTCACCCACGCGGCCCGGCGGGGACAGGCGGAGCCGCGTACGGAGATGACGGTGGCGGCGTGGGCGAGCGTGGTCGTGGGGGCCGTGGCCATCGCGCTCTCCGCCCTGGTCCAGAACTGGGACGTGGCCGTACTGACCACGCTCGCGATCTGCATCGGGGCATCCGCCGTCGCCCCGGCGCTGACCTACTCCCTGTTCTGGCGCGGATTCACCCGCACCGGCCTGCTCGCGAGCCTGTACGGCGGCGCGGCCTGCGCACTCGTGCTGATGGTCTTCTCCAAGTCGGTCTCGGGCACTCCGGCCTCGGTCTTCCCGAAGGCGGACTTCGGCTGGTTCCCCATGCAGTCCACCGGCCTGGTCTCCATCCCGGTCGGCTATCTGGCCGGCTGGCTGGGCAGCTGCCTCGACCACCGACGCCGCGCCGCCCGGAGCGGCGAGAACCGGCGCCTGTACGAGGAGAGCGAGGCGCAGCTGCTCGCGGCAGCGAAGTGACGGCAGGCAAGCGCACAGGTCAGGCAGTTTGTCGGCATCGCCGCCCCCGGGCACCCGGGGGCGGCTGGGAACGGGCCGGGTGACGCGAGTCGCCCGGCGCGGCCGTCTCCGGACGCTGCGCGAGCTCAGCCGAGGACGAGCGGAAGCCTCGTCGAGAAGTCGCCCGGCGCGGCCGTCTCCGCAGCGGTCGGCGTGCGGCGCCCGGTGCCGACCCGCAGTGCGTCCGCGTCGGTGAACGACGCGGGAAACGCGGTCCCGGCTCTCTTCTCCAGCAACGCGCGTGCCGCCGCGAGGGTTTCGGCGGGCGGCTGGGCGGCGGAGGGCAGATGCGCGATCAGGTCCAGGTGGTGCAGGGACCATTCGAGGACGTACGCGGACAGGTAGTCCCCGACGGTCAGGACCTCGTCGCGCGTGCTGATGCGGGCGGCGGGTCCGGCGAGTACGGCGGCCCGGCCCGCGGCGGAACCGACGTCGTCGAAATGGAACTTGAGCCGGCGGGGTTCGCCGTACGCGACGGCCGGCCGGGGGACCAGCGCGTCTAGCGGGTCCTCACCGGTCGGGGGTTCGGCGAGCTGCCAGTAGGTGACAGCGTCCACGGTCGGTTCGGTGTCGGCGGGCGTGACCAGGGTGATCAGGACGTCCTGGGCGCCGATGACGAGATGGCACACCAGATCGCGCACGAGCCAGCCGGCACAGCCGGAAGGCAGCTCGAAGTCCTCGTCGGCGGTGTCGGCGACCGCCGCGCGTAACGCCGTCCAGGAGCGGGAGAAGAGATCCACCGCGGCACAGTAAGCCCGGTCCGGATGGCGGACAGGCGGTCGGCCGGTCCCACGTGGAAATGCACAATCACCCGCATTTTCGGTAATTGATTTGACGGTAATCGCCTCGGAAATTCGATATGTCCGGTGGAATCCACGCGACAGGCCGATGCGGAAGGCTTCGCGCGTCGTCATGCACCCCTTCCGGGTGCGGGCATCGCCCGAACGGCCGATGGTGGAGGGTGGGGCCCGCCCTGTGCGGATGATCACGGAGGTGTTGCACATGTCCACGGTCGAGAAGCAGATCGACGTCGACGTCCCCGCCGAGGTGGCCTGGGACTACCTGCACAGCGTGGAGAGCCTTCCGCGGTTCGTGGACGGTGTCCGGGAAGCACGCCCACAAGGCAAACGCCGGGCACATCTGGACCTGTCGCTGGACAAGGGGCCGCACGAACTCGATGCCGAGTTCATCGACCGCGCCAAGGGCGGTGCGCAGGGAAGCGTGATGATGTGGCACACCGCCAAGGGCGAGGCCGCCGACCTGAAGGGCGCGTTCACCGTACGGGCGATCGACGACCAGCACACGCAGATCCAGATACGGGTCGAGTACGACCCGGTGAAGACCCGCGAGACCTTCGGCGGACCCAAGGGCTTCGCCCAGTCCGACGCGATCCAGCAACTGATCCAGCACGACCTCGAACAGTTCAAGGAGCTCGTCGAAAGCAAGCGCTGAAGCACACGGTCGCCGCGCGGATATGAGGTGCGGTGGGACACCGTGCCGTGGTGGGATGCTCCGCGTGATCGACTCGCTGCGTGTCCGGATCGGGCAGTACTACGCCACTGTGCCGTTGTCGTTCGCCGATGCCGAGGATTTCGGTTCGCTGCGGCTGTTCGTGCGAAGCAAGCCCGGCGCTCCGTACTACGGCGGTCCCAGCCATGCGCAGCCCACCGCCGCCGGAGCCTCGGTCGCCGAAGCCGACATTGCCCGGGTACGGGCTCGGCAGCGTGAACTCGGCGTGCCGGAGGCTTTTGAGTGGCTGGCCGAGGCGGCGCCCGGTCTGCGGGCCCGTATCGAGGCGGCCGGTCTGCCGGTGGCGGAGCGGCCGCTGCTGGTGCTGGATCCGCACCACCGGTTCGCCCCGCGGCCGCCGCTGCCCGATGGTGTGACGCTGCGCGTGCTGACGGCCCATGACCCTGCGTTGCCCGCGGCCCTGGCTCTGCCCCGGCTGGCATTCGGCGAGGGCGGCACGGCGGTGGGGTCCGGGGGCCGTGAGGAACTTTCGGTGGCCGCCGAAGAACTGACCGAGGACGGCACCGTGGAAACGGTCCGCCCCACGATCCGCGCCGGGCACAAGACGCTCATGGCCGCCCTCTCCCCGGACGGCACCCCGCTGGCCGTCGGCCACTACCACCCGGCCGGCGGCACCACCGAGATCGGCGGCATCGGCACCCTTCCCATCGCCCGCCGCCAGGGCCTGGGCGCCGCCCTCACCGCGGCCCTGGCCGACCACGCCCGCGACCACGGGGTGAGCACGGTCTTCCTCGCCTATGCGGAGGACGCCGTCGCCCGGATCTACGCACGCCTGGGCTTCCGCCCCGCGGGCACGACTCTCCTGATCGCCGACCAACCCGCGCGCTCGTGAGCCGCGGGAGCGGCAGGCGCGGCTTTAGCCGTCTACGTCGCGATCTCCTGAGGCAGCGGATGCCTGGAGCGCACGGCGAGGGCCGCGATGTCGTCGCTGAGCCGTCCGCCGCTGTAGTGGACCAGGTCCTGGTGCAGCTGGTCCAGCAGCTCGCGGGGCGAGGTCGGGCCGACCTGTCGCATCCAGTCGGGCAGGGGGAAGAACCTGCCCGCGTTGTCCCGGGTCTCCGTCACGCCGTCGGTGTAGAGGAGCAGCTGGTCGCCCGAGGCAAAGGTGATGGTGTCGATGCTGTAGTGGTACCCGAGGAGCGTCGCCAGGTTGAGGGGCGGCGAGGGGCTGGTGGGCTCCAGGACGAGGATCTTCCCGCGCTGCACGAGCAGTGGAGGCGGGTGCCCGCAGTTCAGAATTCTGACCTGCCCGCCGTCGTACGGAATCTCGGCGAGCAGGGCGGTGGCGAAGTGCTCGGGCTGATCCGGGCCGGGTGTCGCGATGCTGTAGCGGGCGATGCTTCCTTCCATGCGACGGATGACGGCTCTCAGGTCGGGTTGGTCGTACGCGCTCTCCCGGAAGCAGTTCACCACCGCCGACGCCGCCCCCACCGCCGCGAGCCCCTTGCCCCGCACGTCACCGATGAGCAGGCGTACCCCGTACGGCGTCTCGGCCGCCTCGTAGAAGTCGCCGCCGATCCTGGCCTGCTCCTGGGCGGCCAGATAGAGCGACTCGATCTCCACGTCGTGTATGCGACGCGGCAGGGGCCGCAGCAGCACCTTCTGGGCCGCGTCGGCGACGAGCCGGACCTGGAAGAGCGTCTCCTCCCGCTCAAGGCGGAGATGGCTCGCATAGGCGGCCGCCAGGGTGACCGCGATGATCGCGGCGGCCGTGTAGGGGGTGCCCAGATCGGAGTAGACGAGGCTGAGTCCGATCATGACCAGCAGGCAGAACACGCCCAGCAGGATCGTCGGGAGGACGGGCCACATCGCGGCGGCGAGCGCGGGTGCCGCGGGCAGCAGACGGCTGAACGCGATTTCCCTCGGCGTGGCGAAGGCCAAGCCGGTGATGAGGAGCGTGAGGAACACCGGTGACAGCAGTACAGTCTCGCGTCGGCCACCGAACGGAGGGCGGCGATGCCGGGGCCGTCCTGACCTGATCACAAAGTCCATCCTATCGGTGCAAAGTGGACATCGCGCTGCGCGTGCCGGCACCAGTCAGTCCGAGGGCAGCGCCTGCTCCGTCCAGATGGTCTTGCCCTCGCGGGTGTAACGCGTCCCCCACCGCAGAACGAGCTGGGCCACGATGAACAGCCCGCGACCGCCTTCGTCGTCGTCCGCGCTGTGGCGCAGGTGAGGCGCGGTGTGGCTGGCGTCCGCGACCTCGCACACGAGGGTGCGGTCACGGATGAGCCGCAGATGCAGCAAGCCGTCGGCGTACCGGACGGCGTTCGTGATCAACTCGCTGACGATCAGCTCGGTGGAGAACACGAGCTCGTCCAGTCCCCAGTCGCTCAGCCGTCCGGCGACCAGTACCCGCGCGCGGCCGGCGGAGACCGGCTCGGCGGGCAGGGTCCAGACGGCGACCCTGCGGCTGTCGAGCTCACGGGTGCGGACCAGCAGCAGGGCCGTGTCATCGGTGGTCGTGCTGCCGGGGAGGAGTTCGGAGATGACCCGGTCGCAGAGATCCTCCAGAGGTCCTGAGTCCTCGCTGAGGACCTTCCCCAGGGTCTCCAGCCCCTTGTCGATGTCCCGGTCGCGCAGTTCGACCAGGCCGTCGGTGAAGAGGGCCAGCAGACTGCCCACCGGAAGTTCGACCTCAAGGGACTCGAACGGAAGCCCGCCCAGGCCCAGGGGTGGGCCGGCCGGTAGGTCCGGGAAGGTGACGTGCCCGCCGGGCTCCACGACCGCGGGCGGCAGATGGCCCGCGCGAGCCATGGTGCACCGTCGGGACACCGGGTCGTAGACCGCGTACAGACAGGTGGCCCCGGCCGCGACATCGTCATCGGCGGATGCGTCCGGGGCGTCCGCGCCGGCCTCGGCCGACTGTCCCACGAGGTCGTCCAGCCGCTTGAGGAGCTCGTCGGGCGGAAGATCCATGGGAGCGAGAGCCCGCACGGTCGTACGCAGCCGCCCCATGGTGGCCGCCGCGTGCAGCCCATGCCCCACCACGTCCCCGACCACCAGCCCCACACGCGCCCCGGAGAGCGGGATGACGTCGAACCAGTCGCCGCCCACGCCGCTCAGATCGTCCGTCGGCAGATAGCGGTGCGCCACTTCGACGGCCGAGTTCGGCGGCAGGTACTGCGGCAGGAGCTGCCGCTGAAGAGCGAGGGCCGCGTTGCGTTCGCGGGTGTAGCGGCGGGCGTTGTCGATGGACACCGCGGCCCGGGCGGCCAGCTCGTCGGCCACCGCGACGGCGGCCCGGTCGAAGATCCCCGACCCGACGCGACGTACGAAGGTGACCAGGCCGAGCGGGCTGCCCCCGGCCCGCAGCGGCACGACCAGCGTGTCGTCCTCCAGCACGAGACCGCCCGAGGCGAGACTGCGGTGCTGGGGCGAGTCGATCGCGTACTCCACCGGACGCGGCTGGCGACGCGCTGACTCCGCGGAGTACGCCGGGCCCCCGGAGGCGGCCGAGCGGGACGCGGTGCGGACCAGCTCGCTGCCCGCCGGATCCCCGCCCTCCGGCACCTCGCCGCCCAGCACGGCCGCAGCGAGGTCCACCTCGACGAGGTCGGCGAACTCGGGAACCGCCACCGCGGCCAGCTCGTCCGCCGTGGCGATCACGTCCAGCGTGGTGCCGACGCGACGACCGGCCTCGACCAGCAGATTCAGCTGACGCTGCGCCTCATGGCGGTCGGAGATGTCGAACGCGTCCTCGCACACCCCGAGCACTCGGCCGTCCGGGTCCTGCAGCCTGTAGTAGGAACAGGACCACAGGTGTTCCCTCCCCGGGTCGCTGGGCTGCTGGCCGCGGAAGTGCAGGTCGATGATGGGCTCACCGCTGTCCAGCACCTTGTTCATGACGCCGTGCAGGGTGTCCGGGTAGCCCGGAGTCACGAACCGTCCCTTGGGGTACAGGTCGTCGGCGTGCCGGCCCCGGACCTCCGCGAGCGGTTGCCCCAGTTCCAGCTCGGAGGCGGCGTTGCACCAGACGAGACGCAGCCGCGTGTCGTAGATGGCGAAGCCCAGGGGCGACTGGGTGGCCAGCCCGTCCAGCATGGCCAGCCGGGACTCCCACCCCCCGAGCTGCCCGACTTCGGTCGCCACCAGGACTCGCTGGGCGGCGCCGGTCCCGGCCAGGTGGCAGACGGCGATGACGAGGTGCAGCCGGCGGCCGTCACGGTGAACGGCAACGTGTACGTCCCGTTTCGGGTAGGCCATGATCGACGCGTCGGCGGCCTGGTCGGCCGATGCGGACTCGCAGGTGGGTCTGGTGGGGGACGCGGACTCGTCGTGGACGAGGAACGTGCCGGCGGGACGCCCGATGATCTCGGTCGGCAGATAACCGAGGAGCTCCTGCGCCGCAGGGCTCCAGCCGATCACCATGTCCTGGTCGTCGACTACGAATGTGGCGGCCTTTGTCACGTCCAATGGGCCACGGAAGTCGGCGTCCCGGGTTGCCTGTCCTGCGTAGCTCATTACGCCCTCACCGGCCTGCCTCGTCAGGTCCAGAGTCCGCCTGATGCTGACGCCGCGCAAGCGATCGGATCACTGGCGCGTCGGGCCGCTCCGCCGCCCGGGCGAAGGCGTTGCCCGGCAGGTGGCGAATTCAGTGAATGGTCATTGGCCAATTGAGGAGAACGTTTGAGTTCGCCGAGAAATCCGAGGCCGTCATGAATTGGCGTGTGGGACAGGAAGCCACGAAGGGGACCGCCGTCCGCACCGGCGCCCACGCCGACGCATAGGGTGCGACGACACACGCGAGACGGGAGGTGCCGTCATGGCCGAGGAGTCGATCGACCTGATCCGCCTGGAGGGCGGCGGCAACACCGTCATCCTCCGGATCACCGGGAAGGAGACGCGGCAGGGCCTCACCGGGACTGACGTCCTGGCCGGGGAGTTCCACGTCGACACACCCTTTGTCCGGGGGAGCCTCAGGACCTGGCTCTTCCCCGAGGATCTGAGACAGTGGCAGCAGGCCCTGGACATGCTCGACGCGGGACATGACGTCGCATGGCGTGAAGGCACCCGCGCCCCATGGCTGTTCATCGAGCGTGACGAGGACGACGACCGGTGCCGAGTCACGATCAGGGACCACGCGATGTCCCTGACGGCGGTGACGGTGACGGTTCCCTTGACCGACTCCTGGTTCGACGACGCGTACCGCCGCCTCGACCTGACCTCGCAGACCTGGAGCCTGAAGGAAGGCTGAGAGGGCCGACGCCGAGGTGATGCCCTCGCAACGCCCTTTGAACAGTACGGTGTTGAGGTGACTGTTGTTGAGACCGTGGCACGTGTACGAGTCGATGGTGGGCCCTCTGTCGAGCGGTTGATATGCCACCCGCGACTCCCCTTGGTCGCCGGCTTGGACTCGGAACGCCCGGCGGTACACGTCTGGGACTGCGCGGTCGGGCAACTGCGCCGACTGGGCACGGTCGGCGCCGAGTCGACCGACTACGCCGAGGCCGGTTGGCGACGCACTCAGCGGACGCCCGCCGTCACCTGGCATCCGCACCAGCCCCTGCTCCTGGTCTCGGGCGAGAACGGACTGGTCCAGTGGACTCGTGCCGGGTTCTCGGAACCGGAAGGTCTGCCGGCCACCGCCCGCTACCGAAATCTGGCATTCAGCCCGAACGGCCGGACGTTGTGGGCCTCGCCGTCGTCCGGCGACGAGGAAGACGCATGGGAGCGGTCCGACGTCCTGGACCTCGCTTCGGGAACCGTCGTCACCGGACCGAGTTGGGACACCGGGATCGCGGAGCATCCCGCCGGCGGGCTGGTGGCCACGCTCTTCAGCAATCAGGGCGCGACGCTCGGGCTCTTCGCACGCGTCGATGACGACACCCGGCCGGCGGCGATGCGCGTGCTTCGCCGGGCGCTGATCCTTGATGCCGACGGCTACAGGACACCGATCTTCAGCGCGGACGGACGCCATCTCGCGATCCGCGGCAACGCGTACGGGAACACACTGAACGTATTCGAGTTCCCTTCACTTCACTGCGTACTGACGACCGCCCTCGGCGACCCCTACCCGGGCTACCCCTACCCGCCGGAGTGGCTTGAGCAGATGCGCGCCTGGTCGCGACACAACATCGCGTTCGGAGTCCGACCCGGCGTGCTCTGGGTCGGAACGCCGACCGGCACGCTCATCGAGGTCGACCTCCACGGTCAGCGGGCGGTCGAGCACGACGTGCTGGGCGGCTCCCCGGTGACAGCGTTGACCGCCACGACGACAGGGCATCTCCTCGTCGCCGGCGGTGGAGGCGAGCTCGCGCTCCTGTCGCTGCGCGCCGACTCCGCAACGGCCCGAACCCCGGACGCCGACGCGTCGCGGGCCGCGGTCGCATCCTTCTTGGCCGCCACCTCCGAGGTGCCCGACGTCGGTGACCTGGAGACCCACCTCGTCATCACCGACGGCACCCGGACCTGGGAGCGGGACGACCTGGAATCAACGACCACCGCGACCGCGACGGACCCGTCCTGGCTGCAACTCCAAGCGGCGGTCAACACCGCACGCGCACAGGACAAGTAGCCGCCGTGATGCGTCACAGCCGCCGGACGCGCAGTACGCCGGTCAGCATCGGGAGCGTGAACTCGCCGCGGGCCGTCTCCGGTCTGTCGGCGAGGAATGCGCGGATCCGGCCCAGCGTGACGTGCTGTTCGTGTTCCGGCATGACCAGCATTCCCGCGCGCGTCGCGATGGTCGCGACGAGGGAGTCGGCGGTGCGGCGCTGCCCGTGGGGGAACTCGGCCTGTTCCGGCGAGCCGAACCGGGCGGCCGCGCCGGTCTTGGGAAGGTGCAGGTCGGCTGTCTCGGCGCGCCAGCCGATGGGCGTGTCACGGGGGCCGATGGCCGCGCTCACGCTGACCCGCGCGAGCCCGGCGACCCACTCGACCTGGTCGTCCATGAGGTTCCACAGGCCGGCCAGGATGCCGCCGGGCGCGAGGACCCTGGCGATCTCGGGTCCCGCGACGGCCATGTCGAACCAATGCATGGCGTTGCCGGCCAGCACGGCATCGACGCAGGCGTCCGGCAGCGGTATCGCCTCGGCACTGCCCGACAGGGCACGGACATCCGGCAGTGAGCGGCGCAGCTCGGTCAGCATCCCCGGGTCGGGCTCGACGGCGATCACTTCGGCACCCAGGGCGACCAGCGTGGCGGTCAGCTTGCCGGTCCCGGCGCCGAGGTCGAGCACACGGGGGCCGGGCGCGGGTCCCAGCGCCCAACGCACCGCGGCCTGCGCATAGTTGGGACGGTGCGCGGCGTACACGCCCGCCGCCGCGCCGAACGACGAGGCGTGAAGCAGCCGTTCACTGCGATCCACGCGGTGACGCTATACGCGCTCCTGGCGGTCGGCTACCCCGCCTGACAGGCCGCCGAAATCTGGCCGACCAGCACGGCGAACGGCATGTCCGGCGCGGCGTACAACGCGCCGGATGCGGGGGAGGCGTTTTCGGCCAGGGCCTCGACCATGAGGGTGCCGTAGTCGCTGACGATGACGCCCGCCTGCTGCATGCGCAACAGGCCGGGCTCCCGCTTGGTACGGCTGAAGGTGCCGGAGGCGTCGACGGCGACGTACGCGTCGTACCCGGCGGCCGTCGCCGAGGTCGCGGGCAGTGCCGCGCACCCTTCGAGGGACACCCCGGCGAAGATCAGCTTCTGCCGTCCGGTGGCCTCGACGGCCTCGCGGACCCGGTCGTCGTGCCGGGCGGCGACCGTGCTGCGGTCGGTGATCTTCTGTCCGGCCGGCAGGGCCTCGACCAGCTCGGGTGCGGTCGGCCCCCACATGCTGTCGGCGGCGGTGGTCACGACCAGCGGGATGCCCAGCACGGTCGCCGCCCGTGCCAGCGCGACCACGTTGTGCTTGAGCTCGCCGATCGGGATGTCCCGGACGCCGGTCAGCAGACCCACCTGGTGGTCGACCAGCGCGACGACAGCGTTCTCCCGGGTGATCGACTCCGTGAATCCGCGACCTCGAGCGTCATCGCCGGGGCGACGGTGATCGAGTCGCCGGTGTGCACACCCATCGGGTCGAATCGGAGCCGGACCTGGGCGTGCTCGCCGCGCGGGTCCTCTTCTCCGTTCAGCGTGAGCTGTTCACCGCGCTCGCCGAGCAGGGCTTCGACGACATCCAGCCGCGCGCCGGCGCCGTCCTCGCCTACCTGCGTGCCGACGGCATCCGCGCCAGCGAGCCGGCCCGCGCCTCCGGACAGCACAAACAGGTCATCGGCTCCCTCATCGACGACCTGGAACGCCTCGGCTACGTCGAACGGAGGCCGGATCCGGCCGACCGCCGCGCCAAGCTGATCTGTCCCACCGAACGCGGCCTGCTGCAGATGGAGGCCGCCACCTCCATCATGCGCGCCATCGAGGAACGCCACGCGAACGCACTGGGCGAGCGGGAGTACGCCGCCTTCAAGACGGCTCTCCACCATGTGGCCGATCTCCAACGTCAGGCTGATTGAGTCCGGGCATACCGGGAGTGCGCCCACGCCGTGGAACGCGCGCACACCCCGGTCACACTGCCACGGCACTCACGAGGCGGAGTCGGCAAGAGCGACTCACTGCTTGGCGCCGAAGTCCTGCGTCCACCACGGGCCGCCCGAACCCTTGTGGACGCCCACCCCGATGTTCTTGAAGGAGCAGTTGAGGATGTTGGCGCGGTGGCCGGGGCTGTGCATCCAGGAGTCCATCACGGAGGCCGGGGTCTGCTGGCCCTGGGCGATGTTCTCCCCGTAGGTGGACCAGCGGTAGCCGGCGGCGGTGATGCGCTGCCCCGGGTCCCGGCCGTCGGGGTCGGTGTGGTCGAAGAAGTTGCGCGCGGCCATGTCGTCCGAGAGGCCCTGCGCCGCCTTGTCCAGCTGCGGGTCCTCGGTGAGCGGACCGCAGCCGGCGTTCGCCCGCTCCTTGTTCACCAGGGCGACCACCTGCGCCACCGTGCCGGACGGGGCCGCCTGTGCAGGCGGCGTAACGACGGACGTACGCGTGGGCCGGATGGTCTGCCGGGGGGTCGGGGTGCTCTTTTTGGTGGGCTTCGGGCTCGGCGACGCCTTCGCCTTCTTCGGCGCCGACGGGGAAGGCGACGCGGAGGCCGAGGCGGACGGTGTGCTCTGGGCGGTGCTGGGGGCCGAGAGGTCCATGACGGGAGCGCCGGCGGAGTGCGCGGTGGTCGTTTCGTCGTTCCCGGAGCCGGAGTCCGTACCGAAGTACCAGAGGCCGCCGCCCGCCACGCAGACCGCCACGACGGCGCCGCCCACGGCACGGCGCCGTATTCGACGGCGCCGGCGGGCCTCGCCCCGGGAGGCACCTCGCACGCGCGAGGCGCGGTGCCCGGCCGCCGGGCCGGATCCGGTGCGGCCCGCGGAGGCATCCATGCGCAGCGCCGAACCGGCCGGAACCATCCCTCCGGTGGTCGAGCGGATGCCCGCGACGAGCGCGGACGACGCCGCGACCAGCCCCAGACCGGCCAGCAGTCCTTCCGCGGGCATCAGCCCGCTCCACAGGCCCGTGCAGCGCGCGCAGCCGCGGGCGTGCCGGGCTATGCGCTTGCGCCACAGCGCGGAGGGCCGGCCGTCCCAGGTGCCGAGCATGCCGCGCAGTTCCTCGCACGGCGGCTGCGCGGCGAGCGCCCGGACCACCACACGGGCGGCTTCCAGCTGCGCCTTCATCCGCTGCACCCGCACCGCCGTGTGCTGGGGCGTCAGTTCCAGGGCCTCGGCGACCTCGGCCCGGGTCAGCTCACCGGCGCACTCCAGCCACCACAGCGACAGGAGCCCCCGGTCGTCCGGCTCCAGCCAGCGCGTGGCAGCCGCGGTTTCCTGGCGCTGGCCGGACAGTTGCAGCTGCACGATGGTCAGATCCACGAAGTCGGCCCCCGGGTCGGCCAGATCGTGGGCCTCCTCCACCGCGTCGGGGGCGACCTGCCGGTCCTGCCAGTGCGCCCGGACCTGGTTCATCGCGATCGCCACGAGCCAGGATCGGAAGCTTTCGGGCGTGCGCAGGCCGCCCAGCGCGTCCAGGGCCCGCAGCATGGTCTCCTGCACCACGTCGTCGACGTCGACCGAGCCGTTCAGAGCCCGTCCCACGATGTTGTAGACCAGCGGGAGGTAGGCACTGACCAGGGCGTCCTGAGCCTCCGGGTCGCCGTCTCGGGCGGCCATCACCAAGGCCGCCGACTCCGCCGCGTGCTGTGTGCTCATCTAACGCTTCCCTGTCCTAGACGCCGAACGATGCTGTCCGATACCTGGGAGACCGCCGGGGGAGCCTCGGATAACAATTCTTCGGACGCGCGTTCCCCGAAAGATTCACCGCACCCGCCCTTCGTCCGCAAGGAAGAACGTCACATCAGTCACATGTGCGACCCACGCAACCCTTGAAGACGCCCTCCGGGGAGGAGTGTTGAAGCGGGCGAAGATGCATGATCCGGGTGAATCGACCGGGCCGTACGCCCCAGTTCGCCGGATCTGCGCCACCCGTCTCTGCTTCCGTCGACGTCTCCCCCTCCACGCCGACGACGGCTGCGACCGGGACATGCGCGGGCCCGGCCCGGATCGACTGATCCCGGGCCGGGCCGGGCCGACCGCGGCCGCCGGTCAGTTGACCGCCGTGGCGAACGTGCCGGGCTCGTACGAGCCGCCCCGCTGGTGCACGATCACGGCGAGCCGGTTGGCCGCGTTGATCAGGGCGACCAGGCAGACCAGTGCCGCGATCTGGTCGTCGTCGTAGTGCTTGCGCACCTGGGCCCAGGTCTCGTCGGACACGCCCTCGTGGGCGTCCGCGAGCCGGGTGCCCTCTTCGGCGAGGGCCAGGGCGGCCCGCTCGGCCTCGGTGAACACCGTGGACTCGCGCCAGACGGCGACCAGGTTGAGGCGGACAGGGGTCTCGCCGGCGGCCGCCGCGTCTTTGGTGTGCATGTCGACGCACCAGCCGCAGCCGTTGATCTGGCTGGCGCGCAACGACACCAACTCCTGTGTGGACTTGGGCAGCGGCGACTGGCCGATCACCATGGCGGAGTTGGCGAACCGCTTGGCGAACTTGTTGGAGATCTCGTTGTCGAGCAGGTTGAATCGGGCGTCCATGATCTCGTCCTCACTCGTGGTGTTGCGTTTGCCGAACACGAGATGCCGGCGCCCCGCTTCTTGTGACGGCACGGTCGTGTGACGAGCGCCACCATGCAGAGGTGTCACAAGTCAGCGGGGGGCCGACGTCTTGTGCGCGTGACACTGTCGAGAGCGAACAGGCAGGAGCAGCAGGTGAAGAGCGCGCGCAGCGAGCACACGGCGGACATGGAGGACACGAAGGGCGCGGAGGGCGTAGAGGGCGCGGCTGGGCAGCACGCCGACGGTGGACGCACGGATGCCGCCACCGAGGCGTTCATCGCCCATCGCAACCTGCTGTTCACCGTCGCCTACGAGATGCTCGGCTCGGCCGCAGACGCGGAGGACGTGCTCCAGGAGACCTGGATGCGCTGGGCGGGTGTCGATCTCGGGAGCGTGCGGGATCAGCGTGCGTACCTGGTCCGGATCACCACGCGCCAGTCGCTGACCCGGCTGCGTACGCTCGGCCGCCGTAAGGAGTCCTACGTCGGCGCCTGGTTGCCCGAGCCGTTGCTGACCGCCCCGGACGTCGCCGAGGACGCCGAGTTGGCCGACAGCGTCTCCATGGCGATGCTGCTGGTGCTGGAGACGCTCGCGCCGACCGAGCGGGCGGTGTTCGTGCTGCGCGAGGTGTTCGACCTCGGGTACGACGAGATCGCCGAGGCCGTCGACAAGAGTCCGGCGGCGGTCCGTCAGATCGCGCACCGCGCACGGGCACATGTCGCCGCGCGCCGGCCGCGCGGGATCGTTTCCCGGACCGAGACCCAGGACGCGCTGGACGCGTTCCAACGGGCCGCCGAAACCGGCGACTTGCAGAGCCTGTTGGACCTCCTCGCGCCGGAGGTGGTCTTCCTGGGCGACGGTGGTGGAGTCAAGAAGGCCGTCCTGCGGCCGGTCGTGGGAGCCGACAAGGTGGGCCGTCTGCTGGCCGCCGGAATGGGCACAATCGCCGCGGGGTCGATGCGACCGGCACAGGTCAACGGCTACCCGGCGCTGATTCTCCGGTTCGACGACGCGATCGACACCGTCGTGGCGGTGCGCATCGACGACGGCCTCATCACCGGCCTCTACGCCGTACGCAATCCCGAGAAGCTGTCCCACATGGAGCGGGAGACCACCCTGCGCCGCTGAGCCCGGGGTGATCCCGCCCGTGTGACATCCGATCAGTTTCGGAGAAGCGGCCGTCACGGCGTCTCCCTAGGATGGAATGACCGCGATCAAGTCCCGCGAGTCCGCCGGAGAGGAACCTGCCATGAAGGCCACGCAGACGTCCGCAAAGAGCACCAGCACCACGGACAAGACCGACAGGAAGTACGACGGCTTCACGGACGAGGAACGCGACGCGATGAAGGCGCGCGCCCAGGAGCTGAAGACGGCCGCGCGTCGCGGCTCGCGCGCGGCCAAGGCGGACACCGAGGGCGAGGTGCTCGCGAAGATCGCCGAGATGCCGGAGGCGGACCGTGTCCTCGCGGAGCGGATCCACGGCATCGTGAAGGCCAGTGCGCCGCAGCTCACGCCGAAGCTCTGGTACGGGATGCCCGCGTACGCCAAGAACGGCAAGGTCGTCTGCTTCTTCCAGAGCGCGCAGAAGTTCAAGTCGCGTTACGCCACGCTCGGTTTCAGCGACCAGGCGAACCTCGATGACGGCGCCATGTGGCCAACCGCCTTCGCCGTACGGGAGTTGACCCCCGCCGACGAGGCCCGGATCGGCGAACTCATCAAGCGCGCGGTGAGCTGAGGCCGGTCCTCCGCACGGGGCTGATCCGCGCGGCGGTGCGGGAGCGGCACGAATACCAGCGGTGTATACATGCCGTGTATAGAGGCTGTGTATAGTGCGTCGCGTCCTGGGACCGTGACTGTGGAGGCCACGATGACGACGACCACTACTCCGAGCCGACCGGCCGCCCCGGGGATCAGGCTGCGGGCGTGGGGCGGCCGCGTAGGGGCAGCGACGGGCGGCGGCCTGCTGTTCGGCGTGCTCACCAACCTGGCCCAGGGATGGCTCCCCGGGGCATGGAACCAGATAGCCAACTCCGGCGCCGTCTGGTCCGCTGCCGCGTTCGCCGCCGGAGCCCTGCTGCAGCGGCAGGGCCGGTTGTCGCAGTCCGCGATCGGGGGTCTCGGCGCGGAGGTCGGCCTGGTGGTCGGCTACTACGGATACGCCGAATTCGGCCGCGACGGTATCGGGGACCTCGCCTTCCCGCTCGTCTGGCTCGGCATGGCCTGCGTTGCGGGCCCGTTGTTCGGCGTCGCGGGCCACTGGTGGCGGCGCGGACAGGATGCCCGCCGCCGCGTCGCCGGCCTGGCCGCGTTCGCCGGACTCTTCGGCATGGAGGGCCTGGCCTACGCCTGGAACCTCCACTACGCCCCACAGGCGTGGACATGCCTCGCGCTCTGCGTGCTGATCCCGCTGCTCATGGCTCGTACACACAAAGAGCGCGCCCTGACGCTCGGCGCCGCCGCACCCTGCGCACTCCTCGCCTACGCCCTCATCGAGCTGCCCCTCCAGGCCATCTCCGGCTGACATTCCGACTGCGGGTGTACGTCTGCCAGGACCGGGTCTGGCAGCGATCCGCCCCGGCCTCCACTCAGGGACGCGATCGGATCACGCCGGACGGTGGTCGGCCCGGTGGTGGCTCGGTGGCGTCCCCCATTGACGCGCGAAGGCACGGGAGAACGCCGATACCGAGGTGTAGCCGACGCTCTCAGCGACGACCGACAGCGGGTCAGCGGTGTCGCGGAGCCGTCGGCCGGCCAGTTCGAGGCGCCAGCGGGTGAGGTAGGCCAGCGGCGACTCACCGACACGGTCGGCGAAGCGCCGGGACAGCGTGGCGCGGGAGACACCGACCCCGCGAGCCAACTCCTCCACGGTCCACGGCCGGGCCGGGTCCTCGTGCAGGAGCGAGATCGCGGCGGCGATCTCCGGATCGCGCAGGGCCGGCACCCATGAGGTGCCGTGCTCGCCGTGCTCCGCGGCCCATCGACGCAGGATATGGACGAACAGAACGTCGGTGAGCCGGTCGATGACCGTCCGGGATCCGGGGCGGGGCTCGGCGAGTTCGGCCGTGAGCATCCGAAGCGTGTCGGCGAGCTCGCGCCGCTCGCGCGATTCGCCCGCGGCGGCGTGCAACACGAGCACGGGTGGGAGCGCGAGCAGTGGGCGCGATACGCGGCCGTCGAAGCGGTAGCCGCCGCAGATGATGTGCGTGCGGGGACCCGGTCCGGGGACGTGGATCTCGGATTCCCGGTTTCCGTCTCTGTTTCCGTTCCCGTTTCCGGGGAGCGTTGCCACGAGCTCGTCGTACGGAGTCGCCGGACCGGTTGAGGCACCGGACATCACATGGCCGGCCCCCACGGGCAGGAGTACGAGATCGCCGGTGACGAGCCGAAGCGGCTCGGCCCCTGGTCGCCGTAGCCAGCAGGAGCCGTCGACGACGGCGTGGAAGACGGCGATCGGCATGCGCGGAAACTCGATGCCCCAGGGCGACGCCGCGTCGACCCGGGCCAGCACGGTCCCGCCGACCTTGGCGGCGGCAAGGACATCCGCCAGCGCGTCCATGACGGCAGCGTACTCGACGCCGTGAGACGTACGGCAATGAATGTGCGCGCAACAAGCATGGATCGGCTCATTCAGCACCCATAGCGTCGAGACGCCCGAACAAGTTTCACCCTGAACGGAGAACTCCGTGCCCCGCACGAAGGTCATCCCCCTCCCGGTCCTGGGGAAGCGGAACATCAACGCCTACCTGCTCCTCGGCCGCCGACCGGTCGTCATCGACGCCGGCGTCCCCGGCAGCGGCCGCAAGATCCACGACCGCGTCGCCGAGCACGGCGTGGACCCGAGCGACATCTCCACGATCGTCGTCACCCACGGCCACATCGACCACTTCGGCGGAGCCGCCGAACTGAGCCGTCTGACCGGCGCGCCGATCGCCGCACATGTCGGCGATCTCGGGCCGTACACCAGTGGCCGGGTACGCGAGCCCTATCTGCCGACCGGCATGCTGGGCAGGCTGTTGTCCCCGCTACCGCCTTTCCATGCCGAAGCCGAGGCGTTCACACCGCGGATCCTCGTCCGCGGCGAGATGCGGCTGGAGGCGTACGGCATCGAAGCCCGCATCGTCCCCACTCCGGGCCACACTGCCGGGTCGATGTCCGTCCTCACGGACGCGGGCGATCTCGTCGCCGGCGACCTGGTCGCGACACCGCTGTTGGGCATGCTGCGCCGCCGCCCCTCGAACCCGCCGTTCCACGACGACCCACTCGGCAATCTGGCCAGCCTGCGGCGGATGCTCGCACTGGGACCCGCGCGCCTGCATGTGGGCCACGGCGGCCCGTTGGACCCGGGACGGGTGGAGCGGTGGGCGGTGAAGGAGCAGCGGCGGCTGGATCGCCTGGCGGCGAAGGGGCGGTTGCGGGTGCGCGCGGACGGCGGCGTCGGGGATGGCGATCGATCTCCGTGACGGATCCGGCAGGGCGGACGACCTGCGGGGCTGGCACGCGCGTCAGTGATCCCGTCCGGTGACGAACTGCGTCAGAGCGATCAGCTCCGCCGCGGCGGTCGGGTCCGGGTCGGCGGCGTTCAGCCGGTCCATGGCCCGCTGGATGTGCTGGTCGGCCTGTTCGACGGCCCAGGTGAGGGACCCTGTCGCCGCTACCAGGTCGGCCGCCCTTGCCACCTCGGCCGGTGAGAGCGGTTCGGGGCGGGCGTAGAGACTGCGCAGTTCTTCGCCCGCCGCCCCCCCACTGCCCAGCGCGGCCGCGATCGGCAGGGACTTCTTGCGCGCGGCCAGGTCCGACCCCGCCGGCTTGCCCGTGCGGACTGGATCTCCCCAGATCCCCAGGCAGTCGTCGACCAGCTGGAAGGCCACGCCGACATGGGTGCCGAACGCCCGCAGATGCCCCACCCGCTCCTCGTCCGCGCCCGCCGCCAGCGCCCCCAGACCGCACGCCGCGGCGATGAGGGAGCCGGTCTTGCCCGCGGCCATCGCCTCGCATTCCGCCACGGAGACCGCCGCACGGGACTCCAGGAGGATGTCGGCGTACTCACCGTCGATGAGCTGCTGCACCGCGGCGGTCAACTGGCCGGCCGCTGCCTCGCCCAACGGCGGCGGGGTCTCGGCGAGGACCCGGGTGGCCAGGAAGAACAGCGCGTCCCCGGCCAGGATGGCGGCGGGTACCCCCAGCTGGACCCACAGGGCGGGCCGGCCCCGGCGCAGCCGGTCCTGATCGATGATGTCGTCGTGCAGCAGCGAGGCGTTGTGGACCAGTTCCACCGCCACCGCCGCCGGTACCCCCGTCTCCGGGCCGCCCCCCGCCGCGGTGCCCGCCAACAGCGCCAACGCCGGGCGCAGCGCCTTGCCGTCGTTTCCGGCGGACGGTGCACCCGTCAGGTCCCACCAGCCGAAATGCACACCCACCAGATGCCGGATCCTCCCCGGCAGCCCGTCGACCGCCTGCCGCAGTGCGGGCAGCGTCACCGCACCTGCCTCTGCCAGCACCTGCCGGGCGGTCCGTGCCGACCGCTCAGAGGAGGCCACCGTCATCTCCAAACACCTCTCCAGCGCGGAAACCGAGGCATCGTGCCTCACTCAGTGGACGGGAAGCCCGCCCCGGGCGCCAGACGACACAGCGGCACGGACAACGCGGCAGCCCCACCCGGAGCGTCCTCGACGCGAGGAGAAGCGTCTCGCACGGCCCCCGCCACCACCGCCGACGACTTGCCGAACGGGTGAACTACGCCCCGGGCCGGCAGCACCGGGAACTGGTGATCGGGGAGCCGTAGCTCGACTGCGCACAGGCCGAGCCGGTCATGGCCGGCGACAGCCGGAACGCCCTGGGCCGGGAGAACACCGCCCGGCTGTGGATCGGGGGCATCACTCCGTCTGCCTACGTCCGTCCCGTGGGCCGAAGGCCGCGAGGGCGTCCGCGTCTGTGGCACGCGCGTGCAGGAAGTAGTCGCTCCATTGCTCGATGTCCGGGTAGGACGAGTCCCGGCTGACCTGGGCGACGGCGGCCTCGATGTCGAAGTCGGTGTGGCGCAGTTCGGCGCCCGGGCCGAGCGTGGCCCAGTGGGCTCCGCTTCGGCCGTAGGGCATACCGACGCTGCCGGGGTTGATCACCAGGCGACCGTGGGCGAGGCGCACGAACGGCATGTGGGTATGACCGCAGACCACGGCGCGGACATCGGCGTCGAGCCCGCTGAACACTTCCGCCCAGCGGTCGAGGGACGAGTCGACCAGGACAACCTCCTCGTCGCCTCGGGGAGTTGCGTGGCAGAAGAGCACCTTTCCCAGACCGCGGACGGACAGGGAGAGCGACCGGGGCAGTGCGCCGAGGAGTTCGAGGTGGTCCTCGCGCAGCTGTTGCGCGGCCCAGGGCGCGATGGGGTCCGGGATCGAGTCGCGTTGTCCGCGGCGGTACTCCAGGAGTTCACGGTCGGCGTTGCCGCTGATCCAGGCAACCCGGTCACCGAGGCTGGTCAACAGGTCGAGGACCTGGGCCGGTTGCGGGCCCGCGGTGATGTCGCCGGTGAGCACGATGCGGTCAGCGGCGCTGACGTCCGGCTCGGCGAGCACTGCTTCCAGCGCGGGCAGGACCCCGTGAATGTCGGACAGGACGGCTACTCGATTCAACATGGTCACCACTGATACCTCCACTCAGGCCGTCCGGATGCCGATCGTGCGCAGTCTCTTTGTGGCACGTGTGAGGGCGACGTAGAGGTCTCTTTCGCCGCCGGGTCTGGCCGTGACGATCTCGTTCGGCAGGACGACGATGACGGAGTCGAACTCCAGGCCTCGGCACTCGGATGCCGGGACGAGCCGCGCCTGTTCGGTGATGGGGGAGGTGGCCAGTTCGTCGGTTCTGGCGTCCGGGCAGATCAGCGAGCAGTTCGCCCGGGTACGCGGCGGTCAGGGTCTGGATTTCGCGGGCCAGGACCGCGGTCAGTGTGTCGGCGCACGCCATGACGTGGCGAGGGGCCTCGCCGTGTCGGATCGACCGGCTCGGTCTCTGGCCGGGGGCGGGCGATTCGTGCGAGCAGGTTCTGCGTGCTGGCCAGGATCTCTTCTGTGGTGCGGTGGTTGACGGTCAGCGTGTGCACGGCGAACCGGGGAACCAGCCGACCGCGACCCGGTCGCCGATCCGCCGGCCACGGTCCTGGGCGCCGTTGCCCAGGTTCATGGGACTCGTGCCCACCATCATCCGCGACCTGCTGGGCCTGCACAGCGGTCTGTTGAACGGTGCCACGGCCTTCGTCGAGCCTGCCACGGCCGGCGTGGCAGGCCTTTTCCTCGGCCGGCTGACCTCGCGCCGCACCACGTTCGTGGGCGCCGCGGGCGTACTGCTGGGAACCGCGGTGATCGAGGCCGGCGTCGCGGCCGGAACGCTCTCCCTGCTGTGGGTGGGAGGCGTCATCGGCGGCGTGGGCTTCGGTGCCTCGTTCCCGGGCGCCGTCCGTACCGTCGCCCCGCTCGTCCAGCCGCATCAGCGGGCCGGGCTCTTCGCATCCGTCTACCTGGTCGCCTACCTGAGCTTCGGCGTGCCGGCGATCGTCGCGGGACTCCTGATCGCCCCGGTCGGACTGCTGAACACCGTCCTCGGTCACGGGGTCGCCATCCTCGTCGCGGCGGCCTTCGGGCCGGTCGCGCAGTACCGCGTCGAGAGGCGCCGCTGACAGCGCATGCCCGTCAGGCCGGAACCCCGGAGGCGCGCTTGATCAGTGCGTCGAACGTCCGGTCCGGGAGAATCCTGCTGAGGAGGACCAGGGGAGTGGCGCCGAACCCGGCCCGGTAGCGGGTCTTCGGGCGGCGGGCGGTGGCGGCCTTGGTGACGGTCCTGGCGATGACCGCGGGCGGCGAGGTCATACGGCCGCCTCGGGAACTGCCTTCCAGCGTCTTCGCCATCGCTTCGGCCTGCTTCGCGTAGGGGCCATCGCCGCCTGAAGTGCGCCGGAGCTTGTCGGCGGCGATGTCGCCCCATTCGGTCTGGATGGAGCCCGGTTCGACGACGGTCACATGGATGCCGAACGGTCGGGTCTCCATGCGCAGGGCGTCGCTGAGAGCCTCGACGGCGTACTTGCTGGCGTGGTACCACGCGCCCAGGGGTGTGGTGAACTTCCCGCCCATCGAGCTGATGTTGACGACCGTGCCGCTGCGCTGGGCGCGCATGTGCGGCAGGACGAGTTGGGTGAGGCGGGCGAGGCCGAAGACGTTGACCTCGATCTGGGCGCGGGCCTCGTCCAGGGAGACGTCTTCGAGGGCGCCGTACGAGCCGTAGCCGGCGTTGTTGACCAGGACGTCGATACGGCCCTCCGCGTCGATGATGCGTTTGATCGCCGCCGTGAGCGAGGCCTCGTCCGTGACGTCCAGGGACAGGGTGTGGACGCCGTCCTCGGCCAGGGCGGCCATGCGATCCACGCGGCGGGCAGCGCCGTACACGGTGTAACCGGCCTCCTTCAGATGGCGGGCGATGGCTTCGCCGATGCCGGACGAGGCTCCGGTGACCAGGGCAACCTTGCGAGACATGATCGAAAACCTCATTGGGCGTAGGGCGTGGCGGTGAGGGGCGCTCACGTGGATACATCGCCGCGCTGGGGGTGCGGGCCCGAATTACAGACCTGCGGTCTCTTTCGACTCGAACGTAAGAGACCGCAGGTCTGATGTCAAGAGACCGGTGGTGCGTAATATGACCGCATGACGTTCCAACGCGCGCGCAACCAGGAGCAGCGAGAGATCCGACGCCAGGCGATCCTGGACACCGCGGCCGCGATGCTCGACGAGATGCCCGTCTCGGCCATCAGCCTCAACGAACTGAGCCGCCGCGTCGGCCTGGCCAAGTCCAATGTGCTGCGGTACTTCGAGTCCCGCGAGGCGGTCCTGCTCGACCTCCTCGTCCTCGCCGCCCGGACGTGGCTCGACGAAGCCGCCGAGCGGCTGCCCGCCCGCATCGACGCCGGAGCCGGGCCGCGGGAGCGTGCCGATACCTTCGCCGCCGACCTGGCCGATTCCCTGGCGAGTCGCCGCGTCCTGAGCGACTTGATCAGTGCCCAGGCCGGTGTGCTGGAGCACAACGTCTCCACCGAGGTCGCCCTGCGCTACAAGCGCGCCGCCCTGGAAGGCCTCATCGGCTTCGCGGACCTGATCCGTCGCGCGCTTCCCGAACTCGACCAGGACGCCGCCGCCGAGGCGGCGCACACCGTCATCGTGCTCATCGGCGCCCTGTGGACGCACAGCCACCCGGCCCCCGCCGTCAAGGCCGCCTACGAGGCCGACCCCTCACTGGTCGTCCTGCGCCTGGACTTCACCGAGGCTCTCGGCCGGTCGCTCGCCGTCTACCTCACCGGTCTGCTCGCGCGGGCCGGGTACTGACCCGCACGATCACCAAAGCCGGGGGAGAGGTCTCAGGGGGGGCCGCACCGTCATGCGCTCGGCACGTCGTCGCTGGGAAAGCCGGCAGGCAAGCCCGCGGCCGCCAGCGCCTGCCCCAGGTCGTCCACGGTCGGAGCGCCCTCCAGGGGCCTGCCGTTCGCGCCTCGATAGAGCCGGCAGGACACGCTCGGCTCGGCACCCGGAACGGCGAACGGGTCCACGCCGTCAAGCAGTACGGTCGGCGAGTCCGTCATGCGCCGCCGCACGGCTTCGGCCTCGTCGGCGACTGGCGAACGGGTCCACGCCGCCAAGCAGTACGGTCGGCGAGTCCGTCATGCGCCGCCGCACGGCTTCGGCCTCGTCGGCGACCTCGACCAGCTCCACGACGGCGGAGCGCCCCGCCAGCGCCGCCGTGTTCCGCCGCTGGACCAGCGGGGTGTTCGGGCAGCCGGGACCGCCAGCACGGTGACTCGCATCATCTCGCCTCGTCCTCCCTGTCCAGTACCTCAGTCGACGAGGCGGCGGTCAAGGCGCCCGTTGCGCGGGTTGCCGGCCACGGGCGCCACCTCGTTACGGCTGGGCCGTCTCCAGGCCCTTCAGGTTCTTGTCCACGGCGTCGCCGATCTGCTTCTGCATGATCTCGGTGGCGTACCGCTGGACGGTCTTGTCGTCCACGCCCTCGCACGAGTCGGGGCGGTCGGATGCGGCGGCCTTGTCACCGGCGGCCATGGCGTCCTTGAACTGCTTCTCCATGGCGGCCTTGCAGGCGGCGGGGTCGGCCTTGGAGTCGCCGCCACTGCCGCAGGCGGTGAGGGCAGCGGTGAGGACGAGCAGGACGGTGCAGGCGGCTGTGCGGGTCTTCATGTTTCCCCCAGGATCGGCTGATGCTGCTGAAGGATCATGATGCACACCGTGAGGTCACTGTCCGGGCGCTGTGGCAATCCTGTGACTGAAGGGTGGCAGGGCGCGGATCACGGCGGCGGTTGCGGCCCGACGTCCGCCCGAGGGATGGGCGTCGGGCGGGTTCTCGGCCACAGTGGACGTACTCGGTCGAGGGGGAAACCGTGGCGGGGGAAGGAAGAGCGATGACGGAACCCGGGCTGTTCGAGCTGGAATCTGTCGTGGTGGGCCAGCCGAAGCGATCACGGTGGCGCAGATACGTGGGCCCCGCCCTGGGCGTGTCCACCGTGGAGGGGGCCCCGCTCGCCTGGGTCACGTTCACCGACGACACGTACTGCGTCCTCACGACGACGTCCGGTGAGTTCATCGTCCGTATCGAGCAGTTCGGGCCGGTGGAGTTCCGCTTCACCGACGCCGCGGACCGGGAGGTCGGCACCGCCGGTGCCAGTGGACTCGTCAAGACCCGGCAGTTGAGCCTCCGGACGGAGCAGGGACGCCAACTCCTCCTCACGCGGCTGGGCCTCGTGTCCACCGAATGGCATCTCACGGAGACCGATCCGCAAGGGGGCCCGACGCCGGAGATTCTCGGCCGGGTCACGGTGAGCACCATCGACTCGTGGACCGGGCTGCAGCAGTACGTCGTCGAAATGGTCCCGAGCCTGGACGCCTCCGAGCGGCGGACCATCGTCGCCTCGGTCGTCTGCCTGCACCAACTCCGCCGACCTCCGGGCGCCAGCGCCTCGCCGGCGTGAGAGGGGGGCAAGCAGCTGGGCCAGTCGGCAAAGGCCGCCATCAGGGTGTCCGCCCTCAGCAGCAGCTCCAGGTCAGAGGTTCCGGTCAGGCGGACGGCACCTCATTGCGCGCACCACCTTGCGAAGAAGTAGCCGCGCTCCGGGTACCCGGTGGGCACCACCTTGTACAGGGTGTCGTCGGCTGTCGACGGGGTACCGGGGAGGGGATCCCGAAGCATCCGTGGGGGAGGTCACGGAGGTTTCCATGGCACTGCGCTTCCCGCCCCGCACGGCACGGCAGCATGGGCGACGAGCCGATGACCTGAGGGTCCCGCCTTCGTCGACCGACGTGGAGGACCGCAGTCGGCCGTTCATGGAGGAGCCGATGTCGAACCCGGCGCCGCAGGGGCAGGACCTGCCCCTTGATCGCAGCCAGGCGATCCTGGAGGCGACCAAACAGGTGGGCGCCATTCTCAAGCGGGCCGGACACAAGTTCGCGCTGGCCGGCAGCGTGGCCGTCTATGCCCACGGTGCCGCCGGGCGACTCCAGCACGACGCGGACTTCTGCGTCCTGCCCGAGGACGCGGAGGCGGTGGCGGCCTCGCTGACGGAGGCGGGCCTCACCGTGCGCGTGCCGCCGGAGGACTGGCTGCTGAAGACCACGTGCTTCGAGCAGGACGTCGACATCATCTTCGAGCTCGCCCACCAGCCGGTCACCCCCGCCCTGCTGGCCCGCGCCGAGGAACTCCCCGTGGACTCCGTACGCATGCCGGTCCTGTCGCCGACCGACCTCCTGGTCAGCCTGAACACCGCCTTCTCGGAACACCACTGCGACTTCGGTGCCGTACTCCCCGTGGCCCGCTCGCTGCGTGAGAAGGTCGACTGGCAGGAGGTGCGCGGCCGTTGTGGCGACGAGCCGATGCCCGCCGCGTTCCTCTTCCTCCTTGAGCGCTTGAACGTCATCGACGCCGACACGAAGTCGGCCGCACAGCAGGAGCGCCCATGAGCGGCCATGGTGCACAGCCTTCCGGCGCCCTCGAAGCGGGGAGCCCGGAATACCGCGTGGCTCATTTCGCCGAGCGGCTGGCAGAGGGCCACTGCGGCGAGCTGGGAGTGCGGGCCGAGGCCCGGGCCGGGGCGGTCCTGCTCACGGGCACGGTCCCGTCCGCGCAGTGCCGCGACGACATTCTCCGTACCGCCCGTGAGGAACTGGCGGGCCTGCCCGTGCACTGCGACATCGTCGTCGCGGACACCACCCCTCCCGACCACGCGGAGGAACTCGCATGATCCGGATAGCGGCCGTCGGCGACATCCACATGGGCCCCGAGAGCCAGGGCACGCTCCGCCCCGCCTTTGAGACGCTGCCGGACTGCGCCGACGTCCTGCTGCTGGCAGGCGACCTCACCCGGCACGGCACACCCGAGGAGGCGCGGGTCGTGGCCCGGGAGATCAAGGACCTGGGAGTCCCGGTGGTCGCCGTCCTGGGCAACCACGACCACCACGACGGGTGCCCGGACGAGGTGACGGCGATCCTGCGGGACGCCGGAGCGGACGTCCTGGAGGGCGAGGCGACGGTCGTCACCAGGGGCGGCGCCCGCATCGGCGTGGCGGGTACCAAGGGGTTCGGCGGCGGGTTCGTGGGTCGGTGCGCCGGCGAGTTCGGCGAGCCCGTCATGAAGGAGTTCGTCCGCTACTCCCGCCACCGCGCGGACAGTCTGCGTACCGCCCTGAAGGAGCTGGGCGGGCGGCGGTGCGATGTCCGGATCGCCCTGACGCACTTCTCGCCCGTGCCCGAGACGCTGGCCGGTGAGCCCTTGGAGATCTACCCGTTCCTCGGCAGCTATCTGCTCGCCGAGGCCATCGACACGGCGGGCGCCGACCTCGCCGTCCACGGACACGCGCACTCCGGCACGGAACACGGCATGACCAGCGGGGGAGTGAAGGTACGCAACGTGGCGCAGCCCGTCATCGCCCGTGCCTTCCACGTCTACCGGCTGACCGGACCGGATCGAGGGGCGCCGTCCGGCGGAACGGCGGGGCTCCACGATCTGGGCCCCGCCCCGCACCACAGGATGATCGAATGACCACCCCGCACCCGGCGGAGCGCTCACGCAACGGCCGGGGCTGGTTCGAGCGGTTGGCCGAAGAGGCCTCCAACTTCACCAGCTCCATGGTCTTCTACGGCCTGTGCCTCGCGCTCGTAGCCGCCTTCATCGCCATTCATGCCGCCGGTCTCGCGCTGGGCTGGCAGCTGTTCATCGGTGACGTCATGACGTCGGTCAACCTTCTCCTGCTGGCCCTGCTGAAGAACTCCGAACGCCGTGCCGAGCATGCCATCCAGCGCAAACTCGACAGCATCGCCGCCGCCCTGCTCGCACAGAAGGAGGGGGAAGCGGGCCAGGCCCATGAGGACCTGCGCAAGGCGATCCGGATGGAGGAGAAGCTCTGACGCCGACGGAGGCGAAAGTCCGGGGCCGGGGCCGACTCACGCCTCCTTCGCGCTCGACAGTATGTCCGCGACCACCCGGAGATCGGAGACAAGACCCGCGTACACGGCGTCGCGATCTTCGGCACGCAGGACGGCGGAAGGGTGGATCGTCGCCACCAGACCGCGTACGGCCCCAGCCGCGCCGCCCTGTTCACCGCTCCCTTCGGCACCCGGACCCAGGCCCTGATCCGGCCAGGGCAGGAGGGCGCCGCGCTGCTCGGACACGCGGAACGACGAACCGAGGAGGGCCTTCCCCGCGGTGCCACCGAGCGCGACGACCACCTCGGGTGACACGAGCCGCAGTTCGGCCATGAGCCACGGTCTGCACGCGGTCATCTCCCGCAGGTTCGGTGCCTTGTGAATACGGCGCTTACGCCCTTCCTGGACGGTGAACTTGAAGTGCTTCACCGCATTGGTCACGTACGTGTCCTCGAACGCGATGCCCGCGTCCTCCAGCGCACGCTGCAGAACCCTGCCGGCCGGACCGACGAACGGTTTACCCTGCCGATCCTCCTGGTCGCCGGGCTGCTCCCCGAGGAGCAGGACGCGGGCGGAGGCGTTCCCCTCGCCGAAGACCGTCCGCGTCGCGTTCTCGTGCAACGGGCAGCCGCGGCACTGGGCCGCGGCTTTACGGAGCCCCGCGAGACCGGCACGGCGGCTCGGCAGGTACGGCGTGGCGTCGTAGCCCTGCTTCCGATCACCGGTTGTCGTGGCCACGGCTCATCACCTCCCGCCGGCCCGCGTCCGCTGCCGGCTCCTGGGGTCTACCGTCAGTCGAGCTTCCCGCGGCCGCTCATCGCATCGCGCAACCGGTCGACCAACCCCGCACCCGGTGCCAGCAGTTTGTTCGCCGGCGGCTCGTCCGGGGCGGAAGGGTGGGGGCGGGTCGGCGCGATCTTCTTCGCCCGGCGGACCTTGTCGCCCAGATCGTCGAGAGCGGCGGGGGGACAAGCCGCGCGCAACCTCGGGAAGAGGTTCTGCTCCTCGTCGGAGAGGTGCGTCCGCACCTCGCTCATCAGGGAGCCCATCAGCAGGTCGAACCGAGGGTCGTCCGCCTCGCAGCCCTCCAGGTCCTTCATGATCCGCTCGGCCTTGGAGTGATCCTCGATCTCCTTGTCGGCCAGCGCGTCTCCGCCCGCCACGTGTTCGCGCACGGCCGGGTAGAGGTAGGCCTCCTCGGCCACCGAGTGCCGGACCAGCTCCATCGTGGCCTGGTCGGCATACACCTTGCGGTTCTTGGCACCGGGCGGCAACGCCTCGATTTTGCCGAAGATCTCCTCCACTTCCCGGTGATCGGTGACCAATTCGTCGATCACATTTCCGCCGTGTCCCATGTCGTCACCTCCGGTCACACCGCGACGGTCCGGACGGATCCGCCGCGGCCCCGAGTGCCCGCCGTCGGCGGGCTCACACGAATGCGCGTCAACCGCTCCGAATTCGCGGTGAAGGGCGCAAGGCGCAGAGCAACTGGTGGTGAGTCCTGCCCGATCGGGGGTACTCGCTCAGTCCGGCGGCGACTGGGAAAGGAATTGCCGCGCAGCCGCTTGAAAGACTTGAACAGCTGATTCCGCGGCGGCTCCTGCGGAAACGACCAGATTCCTCGATGCTCCTCGGTCCCGAGGCCGGTGGGCTGAATATCCCCGACACAGAAAGTAGTTGAGTTCCGTGCCAGCGCGCACTGTAAAGAAGGAAGTCCTGCGCGTGCCCGAAACGGGATGGGCGAAAGCTCATCACGTGCGGGGCAAGGGTGTCCGCACCTGCGTTTCCCCGGTCCGGGACACCAGTTCCCCGCCGTCGCGGCATACGAGCGTCGAGTGCAACATCATCAGGGGAGACGACTGACCGGACGAGCAAACAAGGCTTCAGGTGATCCCCGTAGCCGTTCCTCCTGCTTCCGCCGCCGTACGCAACGCGTGGTCCATGAAACGCTTCGGAGCCGGGGGCAGGGTGCGGGAGGCCAGCCAGGCGATGCCGATGTCGCGGGCGCCGTGGACGTCGGTGACCTCCAGGTAGCGGATGGGGAGGTCCGGGCTGGTCTCCGGAGCGTCGCGCGAGACGGGGATCAGGGACACGCCGAGACCGGCCGCGACCAGTCCGCGCAGGGTCTCCACCTCCTCGCCCTCGAAGGCGACGAGCGGGCTGAACCCGGCCTGACGGCACAGCGTCTCGGTGATGCTGCGCAGGCCGTAGCCGGGTTTGAGCACGATGAACTGGTCGTCGGACACCTCGGCCAGCCGGACCCGTCGGCGTTGGGCGAGGCGGTGGCGGGCGGGGACCGCGAGCCAGAGGGGTTCGACCAGGAGACATCGCCAGGCGATGAGCGGGTGGCGGGGGTCCTTGCTGGTGATGATCAGGTCCGCGGTGGCATCGAGGAGGATCTGGGCGAGGCCGTTCTCGTCGGACTGGTGCAGTTCGAAACGGACGCCGGGGAAGCTCTGGCCGAAACCGGTGACGAGCTTCGGTACGAGCCAGGTGCCCAGGGTGTGCAGGAAGGCCAACGAGACCACGCCGGCGTCGGGGTCGACCACTTCGGCCACGGCCCGCAGGCCCCGGTCGTAGCTGTCGAGTACGGCGTCGACGTACTCCTTGAACACCCGCCCGGCCGGAGTCAGTTGCAGGACGCGGCCGACGCGATGGAAGAGCTCCGCGCCGACCTCGCTCTCCAGCCGGTTCAGGGCCCGGGAAAGGGCGGGCTGGGTGATGTGAGCGTCGGCCGCCGCGTCGGTCACCGTCGCACCCCCGGCCACGGCCTGGAAGGAGCGCAGCACCTGCAGATCCATGCCCCTCATTCCTTCACTGGCGGCCGCCGCGCCATCTGCCGCAGGCGCCCGCGAGCGGCCGTCGTGCGGTCACCGCGCCTGCGGGATGTCACACGGCCTTGATGGGCGGGTAGACCGGCTGCCACATCGCGGCCCGGACGCGGTCCTCGATGGAGTCGTCGACGGCAGCGTGGGTGACCCCGTCCGCGGCCGCGGCGCGGGCGACGGCCACAGCGACGGCGGCTGACGTCTCCCGGAGCTGGTGCGTGAGGGGCAGGATCGGGGCGCCGGGGGCGGTGGCGTCGGTCTGCCCGGCGACCGCGTGCGCGGAGGCGACCAGCATGCCGTCCGTGATGCGGTCGGCTCGGGCGACGATCGCGCCCAGGCCGAGGCCCGGGAAGATCAGCGCGTTGTTGGCCTGGCCGATCTGGTACCGGACGCCGCCGTACTCGACCGCGGGGAAGGGGCTGCCGGTGGCGATCAGGGCACGGCCGTCGGTCCAGGCCAGCAGGTCGGCGGGGACCGCCTCGGCCAGCCGGGTCGGGTTGGACATCGGCAGGATGATGGGGCGCTTGGCGTGGGCGGCCATCGTACGGACCACGTCCTCGGTGAAGGCGCCGCCCTGGCCCGAGGTACCGATCAGGACGGTCGGCCGGACCCGCTCGACGACCTCGGCCAGCGGGATGCCACCCACCTTCTCGTCCCGTCGCCAGTCGGCGACCTGATCGGCCGGGCGGGCGTAGCGGACCTGGAAGTCGCGCAGGCCCTCCTGGCCCTCGGCGAGCAGGCCGTAGCGGTCGACGCCGAAGATGCGGGCGGTGGCCTCCTCGGCGCTCAGCCCATCGGCGACCATGGCGTCGCGCAACTGGTCGGCGATGCCGATGCCGGCGGTGCCCGCGCCGAAGATCACGATGCGATGCTCGCGCAGCGGCACACCGCTCGCCTGCACGCCGGAGAGTACGGCGGCAAGGTTGACGGCGCCGGTGCCCTGGATGTCGTCGTTGAAGGTGAACTCGCTCGGGCGGTAGCGGTCCAGGATGCGGCGGGCGTTGGCGGGGCCGAAGTCCTCCCAGTGCAGCAGGGCGTTGGGGAAGAGGCTGCGGGCGGTGGTGACGTAGGCGTCGATGAAGGCGTCGTACGTGTCCCGGTCCACGCGCGGATGCCGGTTGCCGAGGTAGAGCGGGTTCTCCAGGAGTTCCTGGCGGTTCGTACCGACGTCCAGCATGACCGCCAGCGTGCGGTTCGGGTCCACGCCGCCCGCGGCGGTGTAGACGGCGAGCTTGCCGACCGAGATGTCGATACCGCCCACGCCCCAGTCGCCGATCCCGAGGATCGCCTCGCCGTCCGTGGCGACGATCAGGTCCACGTCGTTCGGACCCAGGTCGGCGGCCTTCAGCGCGCGCTCGATCTCCTGCGGGGCGTCGACCGACAGGTACACGCCCGCCGGACGCCGGTATTCGTAGATGTAGCGCTCGATCGCGCTGCCGACGGTCGGGGTGTAGACGATGGGCAGCATCTCGTCGAGGTGGTCACCGAGCAGGCGGTAGAAGAGCACCTGGTTACGGTCGTGCAGCGCCGCGAGATTCACGTTCTTGGCCAGATCGGTCGGCTGCGCCGCGTACTGCTGGTACGCCCGTTCCGCCTGCTGCTCCAGGGTCAGCACCGCCGGCGGCACCAGGCCCACCAGGTCCAGTGTCTGCCGTTCCTCGCAGGTGAAGGCGGTGCCCCGATTGATCCGCGGCTGGGAGAGCACGGCACGTCCGCGCGCGGTCGTCTCGATACGTCCCTCGGTCGCGTTCCATCGGGTGTTCATGATCGACTCCTTGTCGCTACCGGTATCCGTGATGTCGGCAAGAGTCGATCGCCCGGCTCGCATACGTCCAATGCCTGGAATCGAGGTGATCAATGAATCTCAGGCATGCATGGTGCGGCACCTGCGGGTTTTGCCTTTTCTTGGCGTGTGTTCCGTCGGGGCCGCTCACGTATCCGTCAGCCCGGCTCGATCGCCGACTCGGCCGCTCCCTTGATCCGGGCGCCGAAGCCGTCGGCGTCCTTTCGGGCCGCGGAGAGGGCCAGGCCGACGAGCAGCTTGCCGAGCCCGTGGCCTTCCAGGACGTTGAAGATACGGACACGAGTCCTGCCGCCGGGCAGCGACTCCAGGTCGTAACCACCCTCTCGTGCCGTGACGCTGTTCTTCGACACCTCGGCCCACCGGAGCTTCACGGGGGCTTCGAGAGCGGTGATGCGGATCTCCCGGGCGGTCTTCATCCCCGCGTCCTTGACCGTGCTCCGGAAGACCGTACCCACGGCGGTCGCGGTGTCCGGGACCCGCTCGATCCTGAGTACCCGGGGGCTGAACTCCGGATCGTTGCGTCCGTCGGCGAGGTAGGCGAACACCTTCTCGATCGGCCGATCGACCTCGACCGTCGCCTCGAACTGTCCTGACATGGCCACTCCTGATCGGTCGAGCCGCGACGCGCCCGCGCCGCGTCGGCAGGCGTCCGCCGGACCGCTGGATGACGTGGGATCCGCCTCGCGCACGCGTGCAGGAACGCGACAGCCGCGCCGCCCATCGTGTCGTAGCGTCACCGCGACATTACGGGATCGGCGGGCCTGCCGCGAGGCGGAGAGCACGACGATGAGGGGGCCGGCCCGGACTGCCGCTCGTCTTCCCGGGACGTACGGTCGCCCGGGCCACCGGCCGCTTGGTTCGCCTCGGTGCGAGGCCGAGCCGTACGCGTCGGAGGGTGGTGGTAGGGGCGGTGATCGGTTCGGTCCTGGCGACCCGGACGAGATGCAGCCGCCCTGCGTTGGGTTCGACGTCCGTGCCGGGGAGTCCGGCAAGGCGGGCGCTCCTGGGCAGGGGAGCCAGGAGAGCGTCCCGGCGCTGGACGGCGTGCCGCAGGATGGCCACTGCCTGAGTGGCCGTCAGATCCCGCTTTCGGGGACGGGGTTCAGCGCCTGCGGCCCGGGGCGGACAGGGCCGCCGTGAAGTCGTCGAGGGCTGCGAGGTTGTGGGCGCTCACGACCGCGTCGCAGTAGGGCAGCGCGGCGGCCATGCCGGCGACGAGTGGGCGGTAACGAGGGTTTGCCGTACGTGGGTTGACCCAGACGATGCGGTGAGCGACCCGGGACAGCCGGGCCATGTGGGTGGCGAGGTCGGTGGGCGTGCCGGTGTCCCAGCCGTCGGAGATGATGACGACGACGGCGCCGTGCGCCATGCCGCGTCGGCCGTACCGCTCGTTGAAGTCCGCGAGGCACTCCGCTATCCGGGTGCCCCCGGACCAGTCCGGGGCCGTGCGTCCGGCCCGTGCGAGGGCGTCGTACGGGCCGGCCCGGCGGAGGGTGGGGGTGAGGCGGGTGAGCCGGGTGGCGAAGGTGAACACCTCGGCGTGCGCGGCGCGCGTGGCGCAGTAGAGCAGTTGCAGCATCGCGCGGGCGTAGGGCTCCATCGATCCGGAGATGTCGCAGAGCACGATGAGGTCGCGGGGGCGGGTACGGGGCACGAAGCGCCGCAGTCGCAGCGGATGTCCGCCCGTGCGTCGGCTGGTGGAGAGGGTGCGGCGTACGTCGACGCGCCGGCCGTGGAGCGCGGTGCGGTGCCGACGGGAGGGTCGGGCCGGGGTGCGCAGCACGATGGTGCGCATCAGCCGGGCGAGCCGGCTCAGTTCCTCGGCGGACAGGTCCGCGAAGTCGCGGGTGGCGAGTCGGTCGAGCGGGCTCGCGGCGAGGGGGACGGGTTCCTCCCGCCGCTGTGCGCCGGTCTCGCGGCCGCGTTCGTCCGTGGTGGGCCGAGCCCGGGCGCCGTGGACGCGGCCGGAGAGGACGGCCTGGAGCGTTCGGGGTGGGTCGCCGGGCTGCCCGCGCTGTGGTTCCAGGTCGGTCGGGGCGCTGAAGACCGTGCGGAAGACCGCGTCGAACGGCTCGATCTGGTCGCGGTCCGATACGAGGGTGGTGAGCGCGCAGTGTCGCAGTTCGCGTGTCGTCCGCGGGGAGAGCAGGGTGAGTGCGCGGGCGAAGCCGCGGGTGCGGTCGGGGCCCACCGAGATCCCCGCGTCGTGCAGGGCGGCGGTGAACGAGGCGGCCAGTTCCGGCAGGTCAGCCATCGGTGCCGGCCTCCGCGTCGACCAACTGCGCGAGTCCCGCCCGGCGTACGGCCTCCAGGTCCTCGGCGTACTTGAGCACCGCCCCCAGGGTGCGGTCGGCGGTATCGGTGTCGAGAGCGGTGAGCCCCAGCGCGTGCAGCGCGCCCGCCCAGTCGATCGCCTCGGCGATGCCGGGCGGTTTGGTGAGCTCCTGCCGGGCACGCAGGCGTGCCACTGCGCGTGCCACGCGCGGGGCCAGCCACTCCGCCGACTCCGGTACCCGTTTGCGGATGATCGCGGCGACGCGCGCGGTGTCCGGGTAGTCGATCCAGTGGTACAGGCAACGGCGCTTGAGCGCGTCGTGCAGATCCCGGGTGCGGTTGGAGGTCAGCACGGCCACCGGCGGCACCGTGGCCGTCCGGGTGCCCAACTCGGGGATGGTGACCGCGGCATCGGCCAGCAGCTCCAGCAGGAACGCCTCGAACTCGTCGTCGGCGCGGTCCACTTCGTCGATGAGCAGCACGGCGGGCCGTGGCCCCGGGTGGGAGATCGCGGCGAGCAGCGGGCGGGGCAGTAGGTAGTCCTCGGCGAACAGGTCGGCGTCGCGCAGGGACTCCCCACGGGACTCGGCCAGCCGGATGGCCAGCAGTTGCCGCGGATAGTTCCACTCGTACAGCGCCTCGGCCGAGGACAGCCCCTCGTAGCACTGCAGCCGGATCAGCGGGGTGTCGAGCACGGTGGCGAGTGCCCGCGCCGCCTCGGTCTTGCCGACGCCGGGCTCGCCCTCCAGCAGGATCGGCTGCCGCATGCACACGGCCAGCAGCAGCGCCGTGGTCAGGGCGTCGTCGGCCAGGTAGCCGACGGCGTCCAGCCGCGAGCGCAGGGCGGGGACATCGGCGGCGAGGGGGTCGGGGTCAGGCATGGGCGTAGGGGGAGGGATCGTCGGCGAAGGCGTGCCGGCACCCCGGCCCGCAGAAGTACACTCGGCCGTCGGCCCGGTCCAGGAAGAGGGTGGTGGGGGTGATCGCCAAGGTCATGCCGCACACCGGATCCACGCCCTCGGCCCGCGGTACGGCGGCCTCGGCCACGGGACGCGCGGTCCGCGCCGCCTGCGGCCGCAGCGCGATGATCTCGGCGTACACCGACAGCGCGACCTCCGTCGGGGTGCGTGCGCCGATGTCCAGTCCGGCCGGGGTGTGGATGCGTGCGCGTTCCTGCTCGGTGAGCCCCAGCCCGGCGAGCACCGCCGTGCCGCGCCTGCGGCTGGCCACCAGCCCGATGTACGGCACTCCGGCCCGCGCGGCCTCGATCAGTACGGGCTCCTCGTCGCGGCCGTGGGTGGCGACGACCACGACGTCCAGGTCGACGGGCAGCGGCTCCCCTGGCGAGGCGGGTCGGGCGTCGAAACCGAGGACACGACCGATGTCCAGCAGGGCGCGGGCGATGGGCGCGTGCCCGTGGACGTACGCCAGCGCCGGCGGGAGGTTCGCCTCCAGGAAGATGTCGAGCGTCCCGCCCGACAGACAGGGGTTGGTCACCGTGACCAGGCCTTCGTCCGGCTCGGGTGCACCCTGTCCCGCCGACTCCTCCGTCGGCGTGATCCGCAGCAGCAGCGACTCGCCGGTCTTCAGCACCCGCAGGCTTTGAAGTCGCACCGTCGTCTCGGCGCAGGTGCCGCCCACGAAGCCCTCCACGGTGCCGTCGGGCAGCACCAGTGCGCTGTCCCCGGGCTTGGCGCTGGTGGGCCGTTCCGCGCGGACGACGGTGGCCAGCACGAACGGGGTCCGGCCGTGCCGGAGTACGTCCGCGAGGGTCAGCAACTCCGTGTTCGTCATCGCGGGGGCCTCAGGTGATCGCCAGGTCGGGGCGCAGCGGCCGGCCCTGGGCGGCCCGCCACACCGCGGCGGGAGTCAGCGGCATGTCGACATGCCGTACGCCCAGCGGCTTCAGCGCGTCGACCACCGCGTTGACCACCGCGGCGGGTGAGCCGACGGTGGCGGACTCACCGACGCCCTTGGCACCGATGGGGTGGTGCGGGGAGGGGGTGACGGTCTCGCCGAGCTCCCAGGACGGGCACTCGACCGAGGTGGGCAGGAGGTAGTCCATGAACGACCCGCCGAGACAGTTGCCGTCCTCGTCGAAGGCGATCACCTGCATCAGCGCCATGCCGAGGCCGTCGGCGAGCCCGCCGTGCACCTGGCCCTCGACGATCGTCGGGTTGATCCGGTTGCCGCAGTCGTCCACCGCGACGAACCGGCGGACCTTCACCTGGCCGGTGGCCGCGTCCACGTCGGCCACGCAGATGTAGGCGCCGAAGGGGAAAGTGAGGTTCGGCGGGTTGTAGACACAGCTCGCGTCCAGGTGGCCCTCGACGCCCTCGGGCAGCTCCAGGTTGGAGTGCGCCGCGAGGGCGATCTCCGCCATGGTCCTGCCCTGGTCGGGGTCTCCCGCCACGAACCAGCGGCCCTTCTCCCACTCCAGGTCGTCCGGGTTCACTTCGAGCATCGCCGAGGCCACGAGCCGCGCGCGCTCGCGCACCTTGCGGGCCACCATCGCCGCCGCCGCTCCGGACACCGGCGTCGAGCGGGAGCCGTAGGTACCGAGCCCGAACGGGGTCTGGTCGGTGTCGCCGTGCACCACCTCGATGTCGTCGGGAGGGATGCCCAGCTCCTCGGCGACGATCTGCGCGAAGGTCGTCTCGTGCCCTTGGCCCTGCGTCTGTACGGAGATGCGCAGCACCGCCTTGCCGGTCGGGTGCACGCGCAACTCGGCGCCGTCGGCCATGCCCAGGCCGAGGATGTCCATGTGCTTGCGGGGGCCGGCGCCGACCGCCTCGGTGAAGAAGCTGACCCCGATGCCCATCAGCTCGCCGCGCTCGCGCCGCTCGGCCTGCTCGTGGCGCAGGTCCTCGTAGTGCGCCATGTCCATCGCCAGCCGCAGGGCCCGCGGGTAGTCGCCGGAGTCGTACTCCCATCCGGTCTGTGTCCGGTACGGGAACTGGCCGGGCCGCAGCAGATTGCGCATCCGCAGCTCGGCCGGGTCCACGCCGAGTTCGTCCGCGAGCCGGTCGACCATCCGCTCGACCAGGTACACGGCCTCGGTGACGCGGAACGAGCAGGCGTAGGCGACACCGCCGGGCGCCTTGTTGGTGTACACGCCGGTGACGCCGCAGTACGCGGCGGCCAGGTCGTACGAGCCGGTGAAGACGCCGAAGAAGCCGGCCGGGAACTGCGTGGGCTGCGCGGTCGCGTTGAAGGCGCCGTGGTCGGCGATCACCTGGACCCGCAGGCCCCGGATCTTCCCGTCCCGCGTCGCGGCGATCTCCCCGTGCATGTGGTAGTCGCGGGCGAAGGAGGTGCTCATCAGATTCTCCGAGCGGTCCTCCACCCACTTGACGGGCTTGCCGGTGACGATCGACCCGACGACCGCGCACACATAGCCGGGGTAGATGCCGACCTTGTTGCCGAAGCCGCCGCCGATGTCGGGGGAGATGATCCGGATCTTGTGCTCCGGGATGCCGGCCACCATCGCGTAGATCGTGCGGTGGGCGTGCGGGGCCTGGCTGGTGGACCACACCGTCAGTTTCCCGGTGATGGCGTCCATGTCCGCCACGGTGCCGCAGGTCTCCAGCGGCGCCGGGTGCACCCGTGGGTACAGCATGTCCTGCGCCACCACGACGTCGGCGCCCGCGAAGACCTCGTCGGTCTGCTCCTTGTCGCCCGCCGACCAGTCGAAGATGTGGTTGTCGGTCTGGTGCTCCTTGTCGTCGCGGATCACCGGCGCGTCCGGATCGAGCGCCCGGCGCGCGTCGACGACCGGGGGCAGCGGCTCGTACTCCACGTCGATCAGCTCAAGGGCGTCCCGCGCGGCGTACCGGTCCTCGGCGACGACGAAGGCGACCTCCTGACCCTGGAAGCGCACCTTGTCCGTGGCGAGCACCGCCTGCGTGTCGTACGAGAGTGTCGGCATCCAGGCCAGCCCGAGCCCGGCCAGGGTCTGCCCGGTGATCACGGCCTTGACCTTGGGGTGCGCCTCGGCGGCGCTGGTGTCGACGGACAGGATCCTGGCGTGCGCCAGCGGGCTGCGCAGGATGGCGCCGTACAGCATCCCGGGCAGCCGGACGTCGTCGACGTAGGTCCCGTGGCCGCGGACGAACCGCGCGTCCTCCTTGCGGGGCATGCGTCCGAAGCCGACCGGCCGTTCCTGGGTGGTGGTCATGTCCGCACCTCCTCGCGGTCGGGTGCCGACTCGGTGACCGCGTCCGCGCTCCGCTGTCCGCCGCCGTGCTCGGCGGCCCAGCGGATGGAGCGCACGATGTTCTCGTAACCGGTGCACCGGCACAGCTGTCCGGAGATGGCCTCGCGGATGTCCTCCTCCGACGGATCCGCGGTGTGGTCCAGCAGCCAGCGGGCGGTCATCATCATCCCCGGCGTGCAGAAGCCGCACTGCAGCCCGTGGCAGGCGACGAATCCCTGCTGCACAGGATCGAGTTCGGCCCCGTGCGCCAGACCCTCGACGGTCCGCACCTCATGGCCGTCGGCCATCACCGCGAGCACGGTGCAGGACTTCACCGGCGTGCCGTCCAGCCAGACCGCGCACACCCCGCAGTTGGAGGTGTCGCAACCCCAGTGGGTGCCGGTGAGGCCGAGTTCGTCGCGCAGGAAGTGCACCAGCAGCAGCCTGGGCTCCACGTCCCTCGTGTGCTGCTCGCCGTTCACGGTCACGGTGATCCGCATGTCACGCCTCCTGCCCCTGGGCGCGGGCGGCGGCGGCGCGCAGCGCCCGTGTGGTCAGCTCCCCGGCCAGATGCCGCTTGTAGTCCGCCGGGCCGCGCTGGTCGGCCGTCGGCCGGCACTCCCGCGCGGCAATCCGGCCCGCCTCGGCGAAGGCCTCGTCGTCCGGCCGTCCGCCGCGCAGGAACTCCTCGGCCTGCTCGGCCACGAACCGGGGCGCGCCCACCGCGGTCAGCCCGATCCCGGCCTCGGTGATCACCCCGTCGGCGACCTCCAGCACCGCGCCCGAGGCGACGACCGCCCAGTCACCGGCCCGGCGCTCGACCTTGCGGTAGGCGCTGGCGTGCGAACGGATCGGCACCCGGATCTCCACCAGCAGCTCCGCCTGGTCCAGCGCGGTCTCGTACGGGCCGAGGAAGAAGTCCCTGATCCCGATGGTGCGCCTGCCGCCAGGCCCCTGGGTGACAAGGGTGGCCCGCAGGGCCGAGAACGCGGCGGACAGGTCCTCCGACGGATCTGCCTGGCACAGCGATCCGCCCACGGTGCCACGGTTGCGTACGAGCGGATCGGCGATGACCCGTTCCGCATCCCGCAGGATGGGGAAGTGCTCGCCGACGACCGGCGAGGCGAGCAGCTCCGCGTGGCGGACCATCGCGCCGATGGACAGGTCGTGGCCGTCCACCCGGATCAACGCCAGTTCGCGCAGGCTGTTGATGTCGATCAGGGCCTCGGGCTGGGCGAGCCGCAGCTTCATCATCGGCAGCAGGCTGTGACCGCCCGCCACCACCCGGGCCTCGGGGCCGTAGCGAGTGAGCAGCTCGATCGCCTGCTCGACGCTGGTGGCCGTCTCGTACTGGAAGGCAGCTGGAACCTGCATCGGGCCCTCCTGAAACGATGTGCCCGTTGTGAGTTGTGCGGTGAAGCATGTGGGTTCTGCGAGCGATGCTCGTGGGCCCTGCAGTGATGCTGCGCGCTTCCGCACCGGCCATGCAATGGGCCGATAAGCATTCACTTATCCGTCAAAACGCAGGAAAATCGGATAGTGACCGTCACGCAGCTCAGCACCTTCGTGCTGGTCGCCCGGCTCGGCTCGGTCGCCGCCGCGGCGCGGACCCTGGGCGTCAGCGAGTCCGCCGTGTCGCAGGCGCTCACCGCGCTGCGCACGCACTACGGCGATCCACTCATCCGGCGCACCGGCGGCGCTGGCATGCGTCTGACGCCCGCCGGGGCGCGGCTGCTGCCGGTCGCGTCACGGATGGTCGCCTTGAGCGCGGATGCCGAGGCGGCGGTACGGGCGGCTCGGGGTGCGCCCGACGAGCTGCGGGTCGTCGCCACGAGCACACTGGCCGAGTTCGTGCTCCCCTCCCTCATGGAAGCCTTCGCCGACCGTTCGGGCCGCAGGACGGAGACCTCTTTCGGGGTTGCCGCCGGCAACGAGATACGCGTGCTGGTCGAGAACCGGCTGGCCGACGTCGCGCTCGGGCCGTACCTCGGCGCCGACCACGGGGGCGAACTGGTCAGCGAGCCGCTGTTCCGCACCCAACTCGTCGTCGTCACCGGCGCCAGGGCGCCGCGGCCGCCCGGTCCGCCCCGGCAGTGGTCCTGGCTGGTCGACTCCTCCGGGACCGATCCGGACGCGGACTCCGGGCGGCTGCTGCGTCGGCTCGGCGTGGCCGAGGGGCACGTGTGGGTGTTCCCCAACCAGGCCGCCACCTGGGCGGCCGCCGCCGAGGGCGCGGGGGTGGCACCGGCGTTGGCCCATCTGGTGTCGCCCCGCATACGGCGCGAGGAACTGCGCATGCTGGAGACCCCGGCCACGCCGTCCGATGCCACATGGCACGCCACCGCCCTGCGGCCCGAGCACCGTTCCCCGGCCGCCGACGCGTTCCTGCACTTCCTGCACACTCCCGCGGCGACCCGCATCATGCGCGCGCCCGGCGCGGGCGTTCCGCCGTCGCAGTTCCGGCCGCCGGTGTACGTCACGCTGTGGGGCGGGTGACAGGGAGCGGGCCGGCCCTTCCCGGGGGTATGCCGTCCCTCGCGGGCAGGCCGTCACACGCCGATGATCAGGACGAGCCCGTAGGCGGCGACCGCCAGGCACGCGCCGAAGCACAGCACCGCCGCTGCCATGGCGAGCGACCGGTTGGCGGTGCGCGCTTGCCCTCCAACCGCGCTGTCGGCACCGGGCCAGACGGCGATGCCGAGGGAGAACAGCACGACCGCGAGCAGGGTGATGCCGAGGCTCACGGCGAACACGCTGCCGAAGGCGCTCCAGTGGATGGTCATCGCCTGGGTGCTCATGGCCTGGTTGCTCATCGCCCTGCCTCCTTTCGCCGACGGACCGTACGGCCGTCCGCCCGCCGGGCGATCACGCCGCGGTCCGTTCCGTCTGTCCGTACTGTCGGGCAGGCAGTTCGTTGACGTTGTCGGGGGTCACGGGGCGGCGGCGCGACAGGGCCCAGAACCCGGCAGCGGCGGCGGCCGCCGCTGCCGCCACCAGGGCCACGCCCGCGGTGCCCCGGTCGGCGATCCAGGCCGCCGCGCCGCCGACGGCCGCCGCCGCGGGCAGCGTGAGCAGCCAGGACAGTGCGATGCGCCCGGCCACCCCCCACCGCACCTTGGCGAGTTTGCGGCCCAGGCCGGCGCCCAGGATGCTGCCGGTGCACACCTGCGTGGTCGACAGGGGGAAGCCCATGTGGGACGAGGCGAGAATGACGGTCGTCGCGCTGGTCTCGGCCGCGAAGCCCTGCGGTGCCTCGATGTCGGTGAGCCCCTTGCCCATGGTGCGGATGATCCGCCAGCCGCCCGTGTAGGTGCCGAGCGCGATCACCAGGCCGGCGCTGAGCACCACCCACCAGGGCGGCCCGGCGTTGTGGGGGAGCAGCCCGGCGGAGATGAGGGCCAGGGTGATGACACCCATGGTCTTTTGCGCGTCGTTGGTGCCGTGAGCCAGCGCGACCAGCGACGCCGAACCGATCTGTCCCCTGCGGAAGCCGGTCCGCGCCTGGCCGGGAGCCGTCCGCCGGGTGATGACGTAGGCGAAGTAGGTGGCCAGCAAGGACACGAAACAGGCGACGATCGGGGAGAGGATGGCGGGGATCACGATCTTCTCGATGATCGCCCCGAACTGCACGGCGGATGAGCCGGCGCCGACCCACACCGCGCCGATGAGCCCGCCGAACAGCGCGTGCGAGGAACTCGACGGCAGCCCGGCGAGCCAGGTCAGCAGGTTCCACAGCAGCGCGCCGACGAGTCCGGCGAAGATCATGACCAGGGACACCTTGGCGTCGTTCACGATGCCGCCGGAGATCGTCCTGGCGACTTCCGTGGACAGGAACGCGCCTGCCAGATTCAGCACTCCCGCGACGACGACCGCCACGCGAGGTCTGAGGGCTCCGGTGGCGATGGAGGTCGCCATCGAGTTGGCGGTGTCATGGAAACCGTTGGTGAAGTCGAAGGCGAGGGCCGTCAGAATGACCATGATGAGGAGGAACGAGACGGTACCCACTGGGTAACCTCCAGAGGCAGCGGAACCCGCGCCCGCCGTACCGTCTCAGCTCGGACGCGCCTTGCCTCCACGCTAAGCGGCACCTCCCGAGCCCGCGACCGTGAGGGAGCCGCTCAGGTCTGAGGGAGGCACGTCGACCCAACTGACGTGGTCGGTCAGGGGACTACGCTCCCCCGATGGCACCGAGCCGCCGTTGTCCCAGGCCGTCAAGGTCGGTGACTTGCTGTTCTCGTCCGGTCAGGGGCCACTCGACCCTGTCACACACGAGATCTCGACCCTGTCACGCACGAGATACCGGACGACTTCGCCGCACAGGTACGACAGGTGCTGCACAACCTCGTCGCGGTGTTCGAGGCCGTGGGCTCGGCGGGAACACCCGGATGTCATGCGAGACGGCGGGCTTCGGCGGTGACCTCGGCGCCGATCTCCGCCGCCGTCCTGTCGCCGTGTTCGAGGGTGTCGTACTCGACGTCGAGCTCGGCGAGCCGTCGGGTCAGGGCCAGGCCGTGCCCATGGCGGTGGTGGATGCGGCGTACGAGGTCCCGAGGTGTCAGCTCGCCGGCGAGCATGCGGCGTGCGAGTGCCCGCGCGGCGGCTTCCCGACCGGCCTCGTCGCCGATCGGTAGAAGGTGAGGCCGAGTTCGCCGAGTGCCTGCGGGAGCAGTTCGGGTACGTCGTAGTCCGCCTCGGCGCGTGTGCGGGCGGCCAGGATGCGCAGGGCGGGGCTGTCGAGTCCGGCGACGAGCGCGTCACAGGCGGCGCTGACGACGTCGGTCGCGCGGATTTCTCCCACGCTCCAGAGGGCGGCATGGTCCTGCAGAGCGCTTGCTGCTGATTCGGCCGGGGTCACGCGGCCATTGTCCGGGGGCTGATCATCCTTCCGCGGGCCCTTCTACCGGGTCGTCCCGTCGGCTGTCGTCCACCCCGCCGACCGCCGCGCGGATGGCGTCGCCCGACAGGACCGCTTTGGAGACGAAGCCCACCGCGGGGCTCGCCTCGATCAGGTCGGCGTAATCCTCTTCGGCGTGGCTGGAAATCAAGATCACCGGGAGGGGTGCCGGAGCCTCGCGCTGCAACCGGTCGGCCAGATCCAGCCCGCATTCCACCCCGAGGTCGATGTCCACCAGCGCCACGTCCGGCTCGAGGAGCTCAGCCATGCGAACGGCGTCGGTGCCGTTCGATGCCATGCCCACGACGGTCACGCTCTGGTGCTCCAGCAGGCAGCGAGCGGCCCTCAGGAAGTAAGGGTTGTCGTCGACGATCAGGCAGCGAAGCATGCGTCCAGGATCCCAGGGCGGTGCTTGGCGGGCATTCCTGCTGGCTGCATACTCTGTCCGCGCAGGCGGGCGAGGAGGGCTCGCGCCGGCGTCGAGGCGCCCCGCCCTGTCGCCCACCGGACGGTGGCACTCTTCCCGCTGACCGGTAGAGAGGTTGGGCGCTGGCCGCGAAGACGCGTACCGGTGCCGGGCGCGAGAATGGAAGGAACCGGCACGGACGTGCTCCAAGGCCGGGGCGCCGTCGAGGCGCTGGAGGAGGTGATGGGCGATGCCGTACGACTGCGGCAGGCCGATGCCCATATGTCCGTGGAGCCTGGTGCACCGCCCGGAAGCCGCCGCGCAGGCCCGTACGATCGCTCAGGAGTTGCTGACGCGGTGGGGAGTCGCCGGTGAGGTTGCCGACTCGGTTCTGCTGACCCTCTCCGAACTCGTCGCCAATGCCGTACGGCATGCCCAGCCGCCGCTGAGCTTCGGGCTCGATTGCGACCCCGACACCGGGCAGGTGCACGTCGAGGTGGCGAACGGAGGTCCCTCCGACGACTGCCGGGCGGCCGGCCTCGCCGCCGACGAACACGGCCGAGGGCTCCTGATCGTCGACCGCGTCACCGCGGCCCACGGCGACCGGCAGGAAGAGGACCACGCCATCCACTGGGCGGACATCACCTCCACGGCGGCGTGACGCGCCGATCCGCTATGCACTGGTGGCACCTCGTACCGGGGTGGGTGAGTGCTGCCGGTCCCTGGGTGCCGGTCGGCGCCGGGGCGGGTGCGGCCCTCGGCGATGTCGGCGATGTCGGTGTACGGGGAGACGAGCGGCGCGTCAGGGCTGCAGGTGCGTGCGGATGAACGCGGACGCGCGGTCGAGGGCCGCGTCGCCCTCGTCCAGGACTGGTGGGGCTGACGCGGGGATCTGCGGGGTCGGTGTCCCCGGCGTAGTCACGGGCCCGGGCCCCCAGGGCGGTGGTGCGCCCAGAGCTGGCTGCGCACCACCGTCCGCGCCGTCATGGCCGACGCACCCGACCTTCCCGCACGTTCCGTGTGACCGGGCCCGGACCTTGCCGCGGGTTCCCCGTGAACGGGCCGGGACAGTTCCGAACATCCCTGCTCGGGCGCATGCGAGCCGCGGCCGATGGTTGTTCCGGGTTCGGCGGAGGGGTAGCCTCCAGCTGGCGCACCCACCCGCCGGACCCCTGGACCAGGTGCTCACGCCACCAGGCGCCGCAGGGGCAAAGGTGATCTTCTTGTCGCCGTGGGTGACTCCTCTTTCGTTGTCTGCCCTCAGGGTGACGGTGACGATCTGCGTGAGGGCTCGCGCCGACCGCCCCGAGAGGACCGACGATGACCGAGCGGCGAGGGTTCAAGAAGCTGGTGCGCGGGCGGATGGCTCGCACCGGGGAGTCGTACACCACGGCCCGGCGCCACGTGCTGGCCAATGCGGCCAGGGCCGAGTTGCCCGCGTTGCCCGACGGCCTGCTGTACGCGGAGTTCGGCACCGACCAGCACCACGAGGCGTCCCTGATCCGGCACGCGCTGGGCAGCGTCCACGACGAGGCGCTGATCGCCGGGCTGGCCGGAGGCATCGGCTTCATGTACTTCGTCTTCGAGTACCAGGGCAGGCCGCCCCTGCTGACGATCGTCGCCCAGCACCATCCCGAGCCGTGGGTCCCAACGGCCCTGGACCGACTTCATGTGCCGTACGACGTCCAGCACAGCGGCAAGCCCCAGTGGGCCAAGCTGCGCAAAGCACTCGACGCCGGCCACCCGGTGTTCTGCACCGTGGACAGGTCACGGCTGCCGTGGCACGGGATGGAACCGGGATTCGGCACGGACCCCTACACCGTCGTCGTCGCCGGACACGACGGCGACACCCTTTACGTCGACGACGCGTCCGCGGCTCCACACGCCATCGGCACCGAGGAATTCGGCGCGGCCTGGTCGGCCCACAAGAAGGGCCGCCACCAGATGATCGTGCCGACCGGAGGAGCCATCGGTGCCCCGGACATCGACGACGCGATCGCCGCCACCGCGGCACACCTCACCGGACCGGTCCTGGGCAACAACTTCGACGTCAACTTCGGCTTCTCCGGAATGGAGAAGCTCGCCGCGCAGCTGCGCGACACCAGGACCAAGGCAGGGTGGGAGCGGCGCTTCGGCGAGCCGGTGCCGTTCTACCACGGAGTGCGCAGGCTGTATGAGTGCCTGGAGGTGGAGTACACGGCACCGGATGCCACCCGGCCGCTGTATGCCGACTTCCTGGACCTCGCCGGCCGGCCCGAAGCCGCGGCCCTGTTCCGTGAGTCGGCCCGAGGCTGGGAGCGACTGGCCGCGCTCGCCCTGGAGACGGTCTCCGGACTCGGCGCGTACGCGGAGATCTGCGAGCGGCGCATGCAGCTGATCATGTCCCGCGGCGGGGCAGCCGGGGAAGAGATCAGAACCCTCGGCCGACAAGCCAACGCCCTCGCCGAGGAGTACGGAGCACCCGACGCCGAACAGCGCCGGCAACTGTTCGACGAACTCGCCGACATCGTCGACGCGAACACGAGGCTCGAACGGCAGGCTGTCGAACTGCTGTGACGCCGGCTGCCGCAGTCTTCGGCAAGACACTCAGAGACTGCGGCAGTTCCTTTCCAAGGCCCGGCAGGACACGATCACCTGCCGGGCTTGCCTTGTAGGCTCGCCGGCTCGCCGGACGTCTCGGTGCCTACGACCGCCCGCCGAACTGCCAGTTGTGCACCTCGATGTCGGCGTATCGGTCCGGCGTCAGGATGGCGCGTGCCGTCTGCGCGTCAGGTGCCCGGACCAACACCGCCGTACCCAGCCAGGCGGTGCCGTCGTCGGACAGCAGCGGCCCGTAGGCGATCAGCTCATCCCGGTCGGCAGGCACCGCGAGGTCGGCGGCCTGCCCCCCGCCCAGGCCGATCACCAGGTAACGATTGCCGCCGGTCCGGCCGCCGGGGAAGTCCCACATGGTGCACCCCAACAGGTTGCGCCACCGCCGCACCAGGACGTCCCGGTAGACGCCGGCCTGGTAGTTCGGCTCGTCGAAGGCGAACGCGCGGGCGGCGGCGGCATCGGGCAGGTCGACGATGTGCAGGCTTCCCGTGGCCGTGTCGTCGTCGGCGAAGGTCGGACCCCGGGCGATCATCTCCTTCGCGTACTGGTCCATGTAGGACCAATGCTCTTCCAGCAGTTCGGCGCGCAACGTTGCGGAATCGGGCCGGTCGCGGTGGTAGCAGAGGAACTCCATGCGCATAGCGTCGCTTTGAGGGGGTCGCCAGGTCGAGGGGGTTTCCCTGCGGCGGCGACTGCGCGCACTGTAGTTGAACGCGTTCAATTTTCCTGTCACGATACGTCTTGCCGCCCGGAGAGTGCTGGACGAGAGGAACACGGTCATGACGAGCTCGCTTCTCGCGCCGCGAGGCCGTGTCCGCATGCGTATGGCCGACGGGGGAACAGTCACGGGGAGCACGGCGCCGACGCGGATTCTCGACTGGCGGCATCCGAACGTTTCCTCATTGCTCCGGCGGATCGACGTCCCGGTTGACTCGGGGGACTCGGGGGACACTTCGAGTCCCGCCCACCGGATAGCGGCCCTGCGCCAGGCTCACCGATGGATTGCCGCGGTTGTGCAGCCGGTGTACTCGGTTCAGGACGAGCGGCCCGTGTCGGAGGTGCTTCGCCGCCGCCGAGGCTCGTGCAGTCAACGGCTGGCGGTACTGGAATCCGTGGCGCGGGCCTCCGGGGTGCCCACGCGGGTGCGTGGCCTGCTGGTGGACGGGAGGTTCTGGTATCCGCGCTTCCCTCGCTTCCATCGGCTCGTCCCGCACCAAGTTGTGCTCGCATGGCCGGAGTTCCGCCTCGACGGGCCGTCGCTGACCGAACACCTCCCCGCGCCCTGGTTGACGGTCTCGGAACTCTTCGGTGGTCTCGACGAGTTGAGCGAAGACGGCGGTGGTGGCTTCACCAACGTCGGCGCGGAGACGCTCTTCGAGGCGTTGTCCAGGACAGCGATCGACTGGGACGGCGCGACGGTCTGCCCTGCCGTCGGTGCGGCGTGCGATCTCTCGGCCTACGTTCTGGCGGACCTCGGCCACTTCGACTCGCGTGATGAACTCTTCGCCCGGCATGGCCAGACCCTCTGCGGGATGGCGAGACTCCTGGCCGAGCCCATCCTGAGCCGCCGTTCGGCGGGCGCCTAGGACATGCCCGCCGAGTGAGCCCTCGCGTCGGCTGCAGTACCGGGCTACAGATCCACCCGGGACGTCGTCTCTTGGCCCACTCGTCGCAATACGACGTGCGCGGACCTGAACGGCAGGCTGCGCAACGTCGGTTCCATGACCTTGAAGAGCGCGTCGGCGTCGGCCCCGTAGGCGTACAACACCGCCTCGCCGCCACCGAACTCGTTCCCGCCGACCTCGCCTGCTCCCGCCGCATCGACTGCGGCCGCCATGGCCCGCTGAGCGCTGAAGATCGCTTCGCGCTCGGCGCGCGTGCCGTATTCGTCGTCGCTCAGGCGATAGTGAGCGATGACGGCTTCTTCCGGCGTCTCGGGTCCGGGGAGATCGAAGAGCTCGTCCATGGCCGCACCATCTCATCGACCACTGACAACGCGTCCGTTACTGCCGGGTGGTCGGTAGAAGCAACCCTTCCGGATGTGCCGCGGTCTTACCGGGCGTCGTGCCGACAGATTCAGCCTCTGTCGACTCGTACCGGCAAGCCGACTGGAAGGGGCGCCCTCCATGGTGCTGGATCCCAACTTCTGCCTGGACGTTCCGGAGGGTTTCGACGACTCGGACACCGAGACCGGCGTACACCCCATGGCCAGGAAACTGTTCCCCGCCACAAGTGCCGCGGACTCCTTCAGGAAAGCCCATGAGTGGGTGGGGGAACACAACGTCTTCCTGGTCGACGTCTCCTGGGATTTCGCGCACGACGAAGACCGACCCTACTGTCTGAGCATCTACTTCACGTTCGAGCTGGATCCCGGGGGCACCTGACTCGGGGAGAGGCTCTGTTGTGCATACTCCAGTATGCCGGTCTCCCTCAGGCGGGCGGTGTCGAGCGTGTCGTCGAGGATCGCGCTGAAGTCGTGCCGGATGAAGTGAGCGAAGTTGGCGGTGCGTTGGGCGTCGATGGGCTGTGGCGTGAGGTTGGGTTCGACGTCCTTGCTCGACGGGTCGATACCGAGGACCCGGGCGATCTCCGGGAAGACGGCCTTCAGTCCGGAGCGTCGGTACAGGCCCTGCAGCTCGGACAACTCCCCTTCGTGACGGGCGCGTTCGGTCTCCGGCAATAGCTGGGGCGCGACCGGTTCGTGGGCTATGAGGGTGCTGATCCGACCCGGGTGGCGCAGGGCCGTGTGCAGGCCGATGACGGCACCGAAGCTCAGTCCCAGCATGAGGACGGGGGAGTCGGTGAGCTCGGCGAGCAGTCGGTCGACGTCGTCGGCGTGCTCGGCGAGCGTGGCGCCGCGCTCCGGGTCCACGAGCCGGCTGCGGGACAGACCCCGGCGGTCGTTGGTGACCACGGTGTAGGAGTCGGCGAGCCGGGCGACGAGGTCGACGGTGCGGTCGACGTCGCCCTCGCCGCTCTGCGAGATGAGCAGGAACGGGCCGGTGCCGCGGACCTGGTAGTGCAGGACGGCGCCGGGGACGTCCAGGGTGCCGCTCGTCGGGTGTGCGGTGCCGGAACCGGTGGACATGAAGACTCCCTCGTGTGGGCGGACGGGCCGTCCGTCGCGCCGTACGAGAACACCCTCCCGAAGGGACCCACCGGCAAGATCCTCAAGCGGGAGATCGTCCCGCCGCCCGAAACCGGGCGGCCGTTGAACGGCGATCCAGTCGTCCGGGCCCGCCCATGAGGAACAGGAGCCGGCCCTGACGTTTCCGCATCCGGCCAGGGCGATCCGCAGGTCAGACGGGCGGCCGGAACCGTGCGCCGTACACGGGTCACCAGGTGTGCACACCCCTCGGAGTAGGGCGCCAGGGCCGGCACCAGTCGGAGTCAGGCGCGCGGACGGCGTACCGTCTTCAGTGTGGAGCCCACGGCTGACGGACTTCTGTCGCGTGCAGCGCACGAGCTCGGCTCGAAAGCGGACGAGCTGACAGCCGGGGTGGAACGCTGTCTGCGGCAGGAACTTCCCGAACTGTGGGAATACCCGGACGTCATGGCCTCGCAGAACATCGCCGAGCACGTGGACGCCGTGCTGGACGGCCTTGAGTACATCGGCGAGCCGGGCGAGATCCAGCTGCCGGTCGGCGACGTGGAGCGTTCGCGCCGGCTGGCTCGGCACGGGAAGCCCGTCAGCACCGCACTGCGGGCCTTTCGTCTCGCTCAGGGGGTCATCCTCGACAGCCTGCTGGAGGAGTTGCCCCGGCTGACGAACGATCCCGAGTTGCTCAGCGCGGCCACGCGCAAGCTGATCGCGGTGTCGACCGAGTACGTGGACCGTACGTCCGAGCAGGGCGTCGTGGCGTTCCAGGAGGAGCGGGATCGCCGGCTGCGGTGGCAGCTCTCGGTCGTGAACGAGGCGAGCATGCGCATCGGGACCACTTTGCACATCGCCCGTACCGCCCAGGAACTGGTGGATCTCGCGATAGAGCAGTTCGCGGACATGGTCACCGTCGACCTTCTGGAGTCCGTGCTCCATGGACGCGACACCCCGGCCGCGGACCCGCTCGTGGTGCGCCGGATAGCCCAGCGGTCAGCGGTCGACGGTTCGCCGGAACTGACGATCACCCCGCAGCAGCTCCACACCTGCCCGGCCGGATGTCCGTCGGGCCGCGCTCTGGCCACCGGGCAGCCCTCCCGCCACCGCCTCGACGCCTCCCACCTCCCGGATGGCTCGGTCCCGGCCGCCGACCCCAACGTCACCCCCGGTGACCAGGGTATCGACTCGAAGATCGTGGCCCCGCTGCGTGCCCGCGACACCACGCTGGGTGTCGCCGAGTTCTTCCGGCACCGCAGGCCCGAACTCTTCGACGACGCGGATCTGCTCTTCGTACAGGACATAGCCGCCAGGGCGGCGGTGGCCATCGACAACGCCCTGCGCTACACGCACGCGCGTGCCACCGCCCTCACGCTGCAGCACAGCCTGCTCCCGCGGCACGCGCCGCGGCAGTCGGCCGTGGAGGTCGCCTACCGCTATCTGCCGGCCGGCTCCGACGCCGGGGTGGGCGGCGACTGGTACGACGTCATCCCACTGTCCGGTGCCCGCGTGGCCCTCGTCGTCGGCGACGTCGCCGGCCACGGCATTCGCGCCGCCGCCACGATGGGCCGGTTGCGGACCGCCGTACGCACCCTGGCCGACATCGACCTGCCGCCCGACGAACTCCTCACGCATCTGGACGACGTCGTCCTGCGTCTGTCCGCTGAGGCCTCGTCCGAAGCCTCGACGGAAACCCCGACCGCAGCCTCGGCGGAACCCTCCACCGAAGCCTCCACCGAAGCGTCCATCGAGGCTTCCATCGACCCGGACGCCGAGAACGACGGAGACGTGGGCGCCACCTGTCTGTACGCGGTCTACGACCCCGTCTCGCGCCGCTGCACCCTTGCCCGTGCGGGGCACGTGCCACCTGTCGTGGTCCGCCAGGACGGAAACGCGGAACTCCTGGATCTGCCTCCTGGCCCGCCTCTCGGTCTGGGCGGCCTGCCGTTCGAATCGATGGAGTTCGAGCTGTCGGAAGGCAGCCTGATCGCCCTGTACACCGACGGTCTGATCGAGGCCCGCGATCACGACGTCGACGCGGGCCTCACCGCCCTGCGCCACGCCCTCGCTCAGTTCGCTCCGTCCCTGGAGACTGTCTGCGACAGCGTGCTCGATGCGCTGTTGCCCGCCCAGCCGGACGACGACATCGCGCTGCTCGTCGCCCGCACCCGGGCCCTCGGAGCCGACCAGGTCGCCACGTGGGATGTGGAGGCCGACCCCTCGGTCGTCGCCCGGGTCCGCGCGGACGTCTCCCAGCAGCTGAGCACCTGGGGGCTGGAGGGATTCGACTTCACCGCGGCACTGGTGGTCAGCGAGCTGGTCACCAACGCCATCCGCTACGGCCGGTCCCCGATCAAGCTGCGCCTCATTCACGACCGCACCCTGCTGTGCGAGGTCTCCGACGCCAGCGGTACCACTCCGCACCTGCGCCGGGCCAGGACCTCCGACGAGGGCGGACGCGGCCTGCTCCTGGTCGCCCAGTTCGCCGAGCAATGGGGAACTCGCCATGCCCGGCACGGCAAGACGGTCTGGGCGGAATTGAACGAGTCGGCCGCGTTCCCGGAAGTGGGTCTCGTGGAGGGCGTGTAGCCGCTGCGGCGGACCTGACACCGGTCGGCGACTTGCCTTGCAGGGCAACGCGAGTCGCCAGGCCGCCGCGGTCTTTCCGTTTCGGCCCGCAGGGCTGGCCGCCGTCCATCCGATGCTGCGGAACCGGCAGTTCCTCCATGGCGTGATCAAGTCGCCGTCGAGGGGCGGATGGACGCTGGTGATCGGTTCGGGCGGGCGGGGTCACATACCGTTCAGCGCAAGCAATCCGGACAACTATGCGATGAGTGTCCGCTTCTTGAGCGCGCAGGCCGGGATGCGGCGTCACAACCCCACCGACTGGAGCCCCATGCGCTCACGCCAGGGCCTCGCCCTCACCGTCATCGTCATCGCCATGGCCCTGACGGGCGCCTGCGCGGAACAGAAGAATCAAGAAGGGAAGGCCGAACCCGGCAACACGGCCTTGTCGAGTCCGGGCACCACCACACCAGCCCCCTCCTGGGACGGCAAGGAGGACCAAGAAGACGCCATGCGGCGCACCACGCTTGCCCTCAAGGCCGTGCAGCCCGATGGAGCCTCACGCGTGGTCGAGGGCATGGAAAGCCTGGCGCGGGGACTGAAGAAGACCTTCACGGCACAGGGAGACCGTCCCTACACCGTCGATGTCGCCTGCCAGGCACCCGCCCACCGCTCGGTGACGCTGACCCTCGCTCGGGGCGACGCACACAGCGAGTGGGAGGTGACGTGCGGCGACCGCGAGGCGGACCAGTTCAACATCGCCGTCGGCGGGCCCTTCACCGTCAGGATCACCCACGCGGGGCAGGACGCCGAGGGCCTCGTGCTGTGGCGCCTCAACACCGTGGCCCCCCAGGACGTGGACGGATGCGAAGACGACATCAAGGGGTGCGAGGGCTGACAGCCACCCGGGCCGGACCGGTGCGCCGGCCGGTCCGGCCCGGGTGTGCAGGTCACCGGTCAGTCGAGGGTGGGGTAGTCGGTGTATCCGCGGTGGTCGCCGCCGTAGAAGGTGGCCGGGTCCGGCGTGTTGAACGGACCGCCGTCGGCGAGCCGCCGGGGCAGGTCGGGGTTGGCCAGGAACAGCGCCCCGTAGGCGATCGCGTCCGCGCTGCCCTCCTCGATCAGGGCCAGCGCGTCAGGGCCGGTCACATCGGGGTGCGTGAACGGGTTGAGGACGAACGTGCCGGACCAGGCCTTGCGCAGCCGCGCGGTCAGGTCACGGTCCGGCCCTTCCAGCAGATGCAGATAGGCGAGCTCAAGGTCGGCGAGCCGGTCCAGCAGGGTGGGGTACACCTCGCCCGGGTTGTCCTCGGCGATGTCGTTGTACGGGTTTCCGGGCGACAGCCGCAGGCCGACCCGGTGACTCCCGATCGCCTCGGCCACGGCCGTGACCACCTCGACGGCGAATCGGATACGGCCCTCGGTGTCGCCGCCCCAGTCGTCGCCGCGCTGGTTGGTGTTGGGGGCGAGGAACTGGTGGATCAGGTAGCCGTTGGCGCCGTGGATCTCCACGCCGTCGAACCCGGCCTCGATGGCGTTGCGCGCCGCGGCTGCGAAGTCCTCGATCGTCTGCCGGATTTCCGCCTCGCTCAGTTCCTTCGGCGTCACGAAGTCCTTCGGTCCCACGTGGGTGTAGACCTGTCCTTGGGCAGCCACCGCCGACGGCCCCACCGGCGCCAGATCGTCGGGCAGCAGGACCGGGTGGCCGATCCGCCCGGTGTGCATCAGCTGAGCGAAGATCACGCCACCCTCGCGGTGCACGGCGTCGGTCACCGTCCGCCATGCCTGCACCTGCCCGGACGTGTGCAGACCGGGGGTGTCGGGGTAGCCCTGGCCGACCGGCGAGGGCTGGATGCCCTCGGTGACGATCAGCCCGGCACTGGCGCGCTGCGCGTAGTACGTCGCCATCAGCTCCGTCGGCGCGGCTCCGGGCCCGAAGGCACGGCTGCGGGTCATCGGCGCCATCACGACGCGGTTCGCCAGTCGCTTGCCGCCCAGGACGATCGGATCGAAAGCAGTGGTCATGGCCTCTTCCTCGGGTAAGTGCTGCTCAGCGGTGCTCTGTGGTGCGGGCACCTCGCTGCCCGCACCACGATTACCTGTTCGAACAGGTAAACCGCAGAACTTCATTCCCGAGGGCAGATGTGATGCCCGCCACACGCCTCCATCTGGCCATATCGCATGTGGACCTCGACTAGCCGTCGGGCTCACCGACCCGGAGGTAGGATTAGCTTGACCAGGCAGGAAAGTGAGCGGAACATGACGGAGTCGACACCGGAGGCCGGCAGAGGTCCTTTGGGGGCGGGGCAGGACGCCACTGTCCCGGTACCGGCCGCGGCCGCCAGCGGGCCGGTCAGCCACGCGATCTTCCGCCTGGCCCGCCTGCACCGCATGTTCGCGGGCCAGTTGCTGCGCCCGATAGGTCTGCACACGGGTCAGGAACTGGTCATGATGCACCTCTGGGAACTCGGCCCGCAGCGACAGGCCGACCTGGTGCGTCTGCTGGACTCCGACGCCGCCACCATGACCCGCACCATCAAGCGTCTGGAGCAGGCCGGCTTCGTCCGCCGCCGCCCCTCACCCACCGACAAGCGCGCGGCACTCATCGAACCCACGGCAGCCAGCCAGGCCCTGCGCCGCGAGGTCGAGCGGGTCTGGAGCCGGCTTGAGGACCTCGTGACAGGGGGCCTCTCCGCCGAGGAACAGGCCGCGGCCCTGCTCACCCTGGAACGTCTGGAGCACAACCTCGCAGAGGCCGCCGCCGATTCGACAGCCCCGGACGGGGAGGGGTAGCACGAATGCCGAGGCGTTCCGCCGACTTGCTACAACAGAACCGCCCCTGCCTGCGCGCCCACCTGGACCGCCGACCGGGAACACACTGGTGACCCCCGACGACGCCCTCAAGCACGTCAGCTGCATCCCGCGTGAGCGAGCGTTCGGCGGACACGTAGGGTCGGATCGGCTCATCCAGGCGGGGCTGGACGCACTGATCGCCGGAGTCGAGAGCCCCTCACTCGCTCTTCTGGCCGGGCTCCTTCGGAGCGAAGAGCCTGAAGCGTCAGCCCTCTTCAGCCAGGTGCTGGAGGAACTGGGACTGTCTATCGACCCGCCGGCTGAGCCTCGGGCCGCCAAGTGGGCGTTGGCCGAGTGGATCGCCGACGGATCCCTCGATCCCGCCACCCGGCACGCTCCACGTCTGGGCAGACGTCGCTCATGACCTCGACTACCCGGAAGAGCTGCAACCAGGGGCGCTCACTTCGACCTGTTCAGTGAAGTGCTGCAGGCTTCGGGCACGGCCGGTGGACAGGTGGAGGTTGGAAAGTGCACATCCAGTGGATCTGGCTGCTTCCGGTGGGTGCACTGCTCTTGGTGGCGTGGGACTACGGGGGCGTTGCGCGGCTGATGTGGGACATGCAGCCGGCGGCCCGGCGGAGAACGTGGCCAGGACCGACGGGCCTCCGTGTCATCGCCGGGATCCTGGCGATCGCCGCGACCATGACTCGTCTCATTGAGCCGGCCGTCAGCTGAAAGGCCTCAACTGCGGGACAGAGGACGGGAACCGAACCACTCGGCCGCGGTCGCGGAGGCGATGTGCGCTGCTGACACGGACCATGGCATGCGCTCAGTGAGATCACAACGTCTTGATCTGGCCGCCGTCGATGGTGAACTCGGCTCCTGTGATGTTGCCGGCGAGCGGGGAGGCCAGGAAGAGGGTCAGGTCGGCGACTTCGTGAGGTTCGGTGACCCGGCCGGTGGAGATGCCCATGCTCTGCGGCACGACGACATCGATGGCTTCCTGCGCGGTGGTGCCGGCCTGGGCCGCCGTGGCGTCGGCGAAGCCACCCGGGGCGGTCCAGAAGGGAGTGCGGACCGGTCCCGGAGCGATCGAGTTCACTCGTACGCCTCGCGGTGCGAACTCCTCGGACAGCGACTTGGTCAGACTCGTGAGCGCGGCCTTGGCCGCGGAGTAGTCCACGACCATGGGGAAGGGCAGGCGCGCGTTGATGGAGCTGATGTTCACGATGGAAGCCGTGTCCGCGCGCAGCAGGTGAGGGAGTGCCGCGCGGCTGGCCCGGACCGCGCTGAACAGGGTGATGTTGAAGATCCGCTCCCACTCGGCGTCGTCGATGTCCAGGAAGCTCGGACGCGGCGTAGCGGCGCCCAATGCGTTGACCAGGACGTCGACCCTGCCGTACTGGTCCACCGCGTGCCGGACGAGTGTGTCCGGTCCCTCTGCGGTGGTCAGGTCGATGGGAACCGTGGTGACGCCATGGCTCTCGTGCAACGCTTCCAGCTCGGGAGTGACACTTCGGCTGCCGGTGACGACATGTGCGCCTTCACGCGCGAACGCATCGGCGATGGCCAGGCCGATGCCCTTGCTCGCTCCGGTGACGACGGCGACCTTGTCCTTGAGCTGGAAGTCCATGGCGTACCTTTTCCGGTTTGATCACCACATATGTCGAGAGTACGCGGAACGGGCGTAGCCGGCTCAGGCGAGCAGCCGACCCGGGCGCGCCGTGATTCAGGCTTCGAATGCGTACTCGAATTTGGGCATGGCCAGGCTGGACGGGGGAGGGGGACGGTAGGGCCCCGCGTCGAAGGACAGCGCGGGGCCCTATTGCCCTCTGTCACTTCGGGCAGATGCCGCGTGCGTAGTCGTAGGTGGCTGTTGCCCGCGAGTACGTCCACTGCGGATCGAGCAGTTTCGTCGTGAGCTGTCGGGCGGCCGTGGGGCTTTCCACGATGTAGCCGAAGTCCTGCAGCCAGGACGGGTAGAGGTTCTTCGAGCCCAGGTAGAAGGCCGATCCGTCCACGGATACGAGTTTGTGGTGCTGTGCGTAGGGCTTTCCGTCCGACCAAGTGGCGCTGTCGGAGGAACGGGTGGTGGCGAGTTGCAGGTTGGCGCACATGGCTGCCTGGGCCTGCGGCAGGCTGCCGGTGACGAGTGCGAGGCGCTTGCGGAGCACGTCACTGATTTCGTTCAGTGACTTGATCTGGGAGTAGCCGCCGCTACCGATGGCACCGCGGTTGGCGGGGTCGCTGACCACGATGCGGACCTTCACACCGTCGGCGATCTTCGCCGCGAGGGTGTCGTACAAGCGGATGTCGTAGCGCGGTAGCGGCGGACAGGTGGCGTTCATGTCCTGCTGCGAGATCTCGACGTGGTCCTTCGCGCTGCCGACGAGTGCGCGCAGGGCGCTCTCTTCGGGGTTCACCGTGTCGTAGTCGCGGTCGGCGTTGGTGTAGTCGTGCACGCCGACCACGCACTTGGTGTCGGACGCGGTCGGCAGGGTCGGGTGGAAGGGCGACGACGGGTCGACGTCCTTGATGCCGACCCCGAGCCCGCCCACGGCCAGCACGGGAACGTCGCCGCTCGCGCCGGACGGGTCGGTGGCGGCGTCGTTGTCCTTCTCCAACGACGACATGCAGTCAGCGCTCTGGGACTTCGCGAGCCAGACCTTGGTCGCGTTGTTCCGGTTGTCGCACGTCCAGGACCACAGCTGGTCCAGGTACCGGGTGGCGGAGCCCGCGGAGGGCCCCGACAGGGCCAGGTCGACATCCGACACCGGGTGGGTGGTGTCGATGTAGTCGTTCTTCCAGTTGTTGATGCCGCCGGTGATCACCGACCGGCCGTCCACCACGAGCAGCTTGGAGTGGTTCCAGGAGAAGCCGGTCTTCGACGTCGTCATCGACGCGACGTTCAGCGTCACGTCGTCGGCGTACTCACCGAGTGCGGCGCGCAGTTCGTCGCGGTATTTCGACGGCACCACGTTCAGGTGGTAGATCGGTGCGGCGCCCACGAGGACGCGTACCTTGAGGTGGTGGCCGGCGGCGGCCGCCTCCTTGAGGCCGGCGACGATCGCACTCTGAAACGCGCCGTCGGGGAAGGGTGCCAGCGTCGATATGTCGACGGTCCCGGTGGCCGACGAGATGTTTTCCTCCATCTTGGTGAGCAGCTTCTGAGTGCCCAGGCGCTGGGTGCAGGCCGCGTCACCCCAGCAGCCGGGGGTCGGCAGCAGCCAGTCGGAGGGATCACCGCCGCCGGTGTCCAGGGTGTTGCCGTCCGTCCGTTCCCAGACCTGCCCCTCCAGACCTGGCGAGACTTCCCGCAGAGCACGCTCGACACTGTCGAGGTGCGGCGTCGGCGACTCGGCCAGAGCCGGGACTGCGGGCAGCGCGGAACTGATGAGCACGGTGAGTGCGGCGGTTCCTGCGAGACGGTGTAAACGGCGGGTACGGGCCAATGTTCGCGTCCTTGTCGACATGTCACTGAGACTCGTGGGCGTCGGCAGGCTCTGCCGGACATGGCCCGGCGAGCCGCGGTTCAAGGCCCACGAATGATCAAGTGAATGTACCAACCGTAGATGTCACGTGAACTGAGGGGATACGTTCCGCCTCGCATGGCGCTTGGAGCGCACCCGAGTTGACGGATCGTGCGCTCCACGGCATACCCACGGTCGTCACCACCGCGCGCGAAACCGGATGGCTCTGACCGGAAGCGCCCACTACATTCGCCGCGGAGGTGAGTCCGTGTCCTGGCCGTCTGTGATCATTCTTGCTCCGGTGGAGCAACGCCTGTCGCTGTCGACGCGAATCCGTGCCCTTGGTCTCGTGCCGGATCCGACGACGGGGGGCGAACGTCTGCACTGGCAGGGGTACTCGTACTGGTTCGACCTGTCGGGCGGGATCCTTTCGGACTTCGAGCCTGAGGACCTGGAAGAGATCACGGCGCGGATCGGGGAGCCGTACGGCGCCTACGTTTCATGCGAGTCCATGGACGCGGCCCGAGCCTTCCTACGGCAAGTCCTGACGGAGGTCACCGGACTTCTCGACACCAATCACCATGACGTTCTTCCGGCCGGCGAGTTCCTAGACCTTCTGGAACGTCACCCGCAGTGGGACTGGCGCCGGGTGCCGAGCGCGGACCTGCCGTAGTCCGGTTGGGGCGCGCGTGCACGGCCGTCTCGCCGTCGCGTTCAGCTCCAGGTCATGTTGATCTCGCGGCCGAAGTTGACGTATCCGGCGCGTTGGAACGCGTTCGCCATGGGGACGTTGCCCACGTCCGTGGACGCGCGAATGCGCGGGACGTCCTGCTGGGCGAGGATGCGGGTGCCTTCGTTGAGGATGTCGTCGATGTACCGGTGACCGCGATGCCGGGGGAGCACGGCAAGGTAGGCGATGATCGCGTTGTAGCCGTTGTGGGCCGGGATGACGAAGCCCACTGGCTCCGCGTTGGGCAACACCGCGACGCGCCACCAGTCCCTGGGGCTGGTGTAGCGGGCGAGTTCGTCCTCGTAGTGCTTGGTCGCCGCGGCGTCGGCGGACATCCGGGTCAGGTCGTGGCGACTGTGGGCGTCCAGCGTGCCATCCAGGACCTGGGTCATGAGGGCCGGCAGTTCGGCGTGGTCGCGGGGCGGGCAGAAGGTCAGACGCCCGCTCGGCTCGGGCAGCGGTGTCCCCGGCCGCCACTCCAGGCGAAGCCGCTCCACGAACAGTCGGGCGCCGGTGCGCTCCAGGATCGTCATGCGGTCTTCGACGATGCGTCTGGTGGCCGCCTCGTCACGCCAGTCGGGCGGGATGAAGCGGCCGTACTCGGGTGGAGGCGATCCGCTCGGGAGGGTGGCGGACATCGCGGTGCGCAAGAGCCGTACGCCGACGTCCACTTGGCCGGGCGCCGGGAGGCTGTCGTCGACATCCAGGATGTCCAGGTGGAGAGGGACCCTGTCGCCTGGTCGGCTCCACCAGGCCGCTCTGGCCAGCAGTCGGTCCCCTGCCAGCGCCACCCACATCCATTCCGGACGTCGGTGGCCCTGTACGAGGTCGTCCGACAACTCATCGTTGAGGACGTAGGGCAGTCGGCAGAAGAGGCTGAGTTCCTCACGCCCGGCGATCGGGCGCATCGTCAGGTTGTTCAGATCCACGGTCGAGGCATGCTCCGGTGAAGGGCGCTCGTCCGTTCCGGGGGTCAGACGCGGTCCGTACCCCGGGAGAAGACAAGCGCGGTGGTCGTGGGGATCATCGGCTTACCCCTCCTCTCGCTCACATGGCCCCTCGGTCTTGGTGCCGAGGAATCAGGGATCACTTCTATCCGGTCGACGGCTCCGCCTGCAATCCAGTATTCGATCCATCGCTGGGCGAGGCGCCGAACCAGCCGCCGGCCGACGGTCGTTGACAAAGCGGAACACCGCTCCGTATATTAAATGGAACAGTGATCCGCTTTCGCGATGACGGAAGCCGGACGCTACTGACCGCCTCGCCGGCCACTGACCGCCGGCCACCGGCCGCCGGCCGCAGGAAACCGGCATCAGAGGCCCTTGAAGGGAATTCCGCATCATGAGTGCATCGCCCCACACAGCCGACATCCTCAGCTCGCCCGCTCCCGTCCTCTCGGTCAGTCCGGTGGTGCTGCCGGCCCCCGGCCGAGCCGTGGACCTGGAAGTGCGCGTCTCCGTACCCGTGACCGGCAGCGACCTGCCGGTCATCCTCCTCTCACACGGCCAGGGCTACTCGAACAACCTCTCCTCGCTGAACGGCTACGCCCCCCTCGTCAACTTCTGGGCGGCGCACGGGTTCGTCGTCATCCAGCCCACCCACCTGAGCTCCAAAACGCTGAGTCAGGTCCTCGACCCCGACACCCCCGGCGCGCCTCTGTACTGGCGATCACGCGCCGAAGACATGAGGCGCATCCTCGATCGGCTCGACGTGATCGAGGCTGTCGTACCTCAGCTCCAGGGGCGCCTCAGTCACAGCAAGGTCGCCGTGGCCGGGCACTCGATGGGCGGGCACACCGCGAGCCTGCTGCTCGGCGCCCGGCTCACCGACCCGGACGACGGAACGGAAGTGAACCTCGCCGAACCCCGGATCAAGGCCGGTGTCCTGCTCGCCGCGCCCGGCCGAGGCGGCGATGCCCTCACCGGGTTCGTCGCCGAGAACTGGCCCTTCTTCTCGAGTACGGACTTCTCCGAGATGAAGACGCCCGCACTCGTCGTCGTCGGCGACAAGGACGACTCCGCCCACCTGACGGTTCTGGGCCCCGAGTGGCATGCCGACCCGTACGTCCTCTCCCCGGGCCCCAAGTCCCTCCTCACCCTGTTCGACGCGGAGCACGGGCTCGGCGGGGTCTCCGGATACGACGTCGCCGAGACCACGGACGAGCACCCCGAACGAGTCGCCACCGTCGCCCGGCTCACCTGGGCCTACCTCCGCGCCGAGCTTTACCCGGGGGATCCGGCCTGGCAGGCAGCGCGGGAAGCACTGACGGCAAGCCCCGACCCGCTCGGACGGGTCGACATCAAGTAGCTGATGAGGCGCCATGTTCTGTAGCGCGCCATCGGGTGGCGACCAGGGACCACCATGTGCCTACGAGCCGCCGCGTGCACCCCCGGAGATCCCTCGACGTGCGCCGGCTGCCGCGGCCACCAGGCCGGCTCCCACCGCAGCGGCCGTCATCGTCGGATGGCGGGCCAGGGCGGCCTGCCAGGAGTGGGTGTGGGACGCGTCGTCGAACTCGCCGTGCGCTCCGTAGTCCCTGCCTGATGGTGCGTCGGCCGGTGAGAACAGGTTGTCGGGGCCCTGAGGGGCTGGGCTGTCGGTCTGTTGCGCGTCGAATCCGGTGCGGGCCAGGTAGCGGTCCAGCAGGGCGGGGGCGAGGCGGTTGGCCCAGATGGTCGCCAGGGTCGGGGCTCCGATGTAGTACTGCTTGCGCTTCGGGTGGTCGGCGGCGTGCAGGACGCCGCGGGCTGCGACCTCGGGCTGGTAGATCGGCGGGACCGGCTGCGGATGCCTGGGCAGGCGGGATCGTACCCAGGAGAACTGCGGTGTGTTGACGGCCGGCATCTGGGCGATGGTGATGTGGACGCCACTGTGTCGGTGGAGCAGTTCGACCCGTAGGGAGGAGGTGAAGCCGTTGACGGCGTGCTTGGCTCCGCAGTACGCCGATTGCAGCGGGATGGCGCGCTCGCCGAGTGCGGAACCCACCTGCACGATGGTGCCGTGATCACGAGGCAGCATGCGGCGGAGAGCGGTGCGGGTGCCGTTGACGAAGCCGAGGTAGGTCACTTCGGTCACGCGCTTGTACTCCTCGGGTGGGATCTCGTCGAAGGGCGCGAACACGCTGGTGAACGCGCAGTTGACCCACACATCGATGGGACCGAAGGTCTGCTCGGCCATGTCGGCGAGGTCCTCGAGCTGCTGCGGGTCGGCGGTGTCGGCCACTTGGACGAGGGGCCGACCGCCGAGCTCCTCCACCTCGTCCGCCGCCGCGTCCAGCCCTTCCCGGCCCCGGGCGACGAGGGTGATGTTGGCACCGCGCCGGGCGAAGAGCCGGGCCGTGGCGCGACCGATCCCGGCGCTGGCGCCGGTGACGACGATGTTTTGGGGCATGGTCCTTCCTTCGGGCTCAGCGCACGTGCCGGAAAGGCTCCGCGCGCTCGGTGTTGAGACTCAGTCCCAGACCCGTTGGTCCGTCAGTGCCAGGGGTGATGTCGCCGCCGCTGGGATCAAGGGTGCCGTCGAAGAGCAGGCGCTCTATGCGGATGTGGTCGTGGAACCACTCCAGGTGCCGCAGGTTGGGGACGGCAGCGGCGGCGTGGGCGTGTGCGTGCGGGGCGCAGTGCCCGGAGATGTCCAGGCCGTGTGCCTGGGCGAGCGTTGCGACGCGCAGCCATACGGTGACGCCGCCGCAGCGGGTGACGTCGGCCTGGAGACAGTCGACGGCACCGGCGGCCAGCATGTGCTGGAAGTAGGGCAGGGTGTAGCCGTACTCCCCGGCGGTGACGTCGACACCGATCCGGCCGCGGATCGCGGCGAGCGTGCGCAGGTGGTCGGAGGAGACGGGCTCCTCGAACCATGTCACGCCCTGGTCGGCGAGGGCGGCGGCCACTCGGACGGCTTGCTTGGCGCTGTAGCCGCCGTTGGCGTCCACGTACAGTTCGGCGGCCTCGCCGATGCTGGCACGAGCCTGCGCCACGCGCCGCCGGTCCCGGGATTCGCGCTGCCCCCAGGAGTCCCCGATCTTGATCTTGACGCGGGGAATGCCCTCCTTCTCGACCCAGTCGCGTAGTTGTCTGTCCTGTTGTTGGTCGTCGTACGTGGTGAAGCCGCCGCTGCCGTAGACGGGCACGTCGTCGCGTGCCGCGCCGAGGAGGCGGACGAGAGGGAGGCCGAGCAAGCGGGCCTTGGCGTCCCACAGAGCGATGTCGACGGCGGAGACGGCCTGTGCGCAGACGCCGGGCAGGCCGGCGTTGCGTACGGCGCGCTGCATGGCCTCGTTCAGGCGCGGCACGTCGAAGACGGAGGCGCCGGTGACCACGTCGGCGAGGAGGTCACCGATGACATACGCCGTTGCCGCGGGGGCGTAGGTGTAGCCGAGCCCGGTGACGTCGGCGCAGTGGACGGTGGCCAGGACGAGCGTGGTGCTGTCCCAGGCGAGGGTGCCGTCCGCTTCGGGCGTGTCGGTCGGCACCGTGTAGACGGCGGAGTCCAGGCGTGCCACCCGTTCGGCGCTGTCCACACGTGCCACCAGCCCCTCGGTGGTCACCGATGCTCCACGCGGTGACGGTGGCCGGGCAGGAATTCCTGGACCTTGGCCTTGAACCCCTGCCGGACCATGGCGACGCGGTCGCTGTCGCCCCTGAGGACACTGGCCGTGGCGGCCTCGATCTGGTCGAGGGTGGCGTGCGGCGGGATCGGTGGCACCGCCGGGTCCGTGAGGAAGTCGAGCACGCAGGGCCGGTCGCCGTCGAGCGCCGCCTTCCAGGCGCCCTCCACCTCGCCCGGCTTCTCGATCCGCAGACCGTGCAGGCCGAGCGAGCGAGCGAAGTCGGCGTAGGCGACATCGGGGAGCGACTGCGAGGGCAGGAACTGCGGTGCTCCCTCCATGGCGCGCATCTCCCAGGTGACCTGGTTGAGATCCCGGTTGTTGAAGACGGCGACCACCAGCCGCGGATCGTCCCAATCCCGCCAGTACTTGGCAACGGTGATCAGCTCGGCCATGCCGTTCATCTGCATCGCCCCATCGCCCACGAGAGCGATGACCGGCCGGTCGCCGTGGGCGAACTTGGCGCCGATGGCATACGGGACGCCCGGTCCCATGGTGGCGAGCGTGCCCGACAGCGAGCCGCGCATCGCGCCGCGCAGCTTGAGATGGCGCGCGTACCAGTTGGCGGCCGACCCGGAATCCGAGCTGAGGATCACGTTCTCGGGCAGCAGGCCGCTGAGCGCGTGGGTGACGTACTCCGGATTGATCGGGTCGGCCTCGACGGTAGCGCGTCGGTGCATGACGTCCCACCAGTGGGTGACGTTGTCCTCGATCGTCTCGCGCCAGCTGGGGTCGGTGGCCTGTCGCAGCAGCGGCAGCAGCCGGCGCAGCGTCCGGGCGGCATCGCCGACGAGATTGACCTCGAAGGGGTAGCGCAGGCCGACCATGTGCGGGTCGATGTCGATCTGCACGGCCCGGGCCTTGCCGAATTTCGGCAGGAACTGGGTGTAGGGGAAGGACGAGCCGATCACGAGGAGGGTGTCGCAGTCGCGCATCATCTCGTACGACGGCCGGGTCCCCAGCAGGCCGATGGCACCGGTGACGTAGGGCAGGTCGTCGTCGAGCGCGTCCTTGCCCAGCAGGGCCTTGGCCACGCCGGCACCGAGCCGGTCGGCAGTTTCCATGACCTCCGGCCGGGCTCCCCGCGCGCCCTGACCGATGAGCAGGGCGACCTTGTCCCCGGCGTTGAGCACCTTGGCGGCGCGGGCGAGGTCGTCCTCGTCCGGCACCGGCGCGTAGTGCGGCATGCCGAGGCTGGAAGGCACCATCTTGAAGGCGTGCTCGGGCGGGGAGTAGTCCAGTTGCTGGACATCGGCGGGGATGATCACGGCGGTGACCGAACGCCTTGCCACGGCGGTGCGCAGAGCCCGGTCGAGCACGTTGGGCAGCTGCTCGGGGACGGTGACCATCTCGCAGAAGTCGGAGGCGACGTCCTTGTACAGGCTGACCAGGTCGACCTCCTGTTGATAGGAGCCGCCCATGGCGCTGCGGTTGGTCTGGCCCACGATGGCGACCACGGGCACGTGGTCGAGCTTGGCGTCGTAGAGCCCGTTGAGGAGATGGATGGCGCCGGGGCCGGAGGTGGCGGCACATACGCCCACGCGGCCGGAGAACTTGGCGTAGCCGACCGCTTCGAAGGCGGACATCTCCTCGTGGCGCGACTGGATGAACCGTGGGTTGTTCTCCGCACGGCCCCAGGCGGCGAGCAGTCCGTTGATGCCGTCGCCCGGGTAGGCGAAGACGTGCTCGACCTCCCATGCGCGCAGCCGCTGGAGGACGTAGTCGGAGACCTTCGTCGACATGACTGGGATCCTTTCCGGGTTTGGCCGGCGGTCCGCTCCGGGTCAGGAACTGCGCAGGCGACGTACGACGCCGAGACCCGTGGTGGCCGTGAGGGCGGCGGCGCCCGCCGTGGCCGCCCAGCGAGCCGTGCGGGACGGGACGTCGGGCCGCCCGGCCAGGCGCTCGGGATGTTCGCTCGGCAGTGGGCCGTCGAGCCCGAGGGCCAGGGCCTCGGCGAGGTGCAGGGCTCGCCGTCCGGTGTCGCCGTGCTCGATCTGGGTGCGGCAGCTGAAGCCGTCGGCCAGCAGCAGGCTGTCGGGGGCGGCCTTGCGGACGGCGGGCAGGACGCCTTGTTCGGCCACGGTCATGGACACCTCGTGGTGGCCGCGTTCGAAGCCGAAGTTGCCGGCCAGGCCGCAGCAGCCCTCGTCGAGGACGTCGGCGTCCAGGTGAGCGCGGCGCATGAGTTCCCGGTCGGCGTCGAATTTCATGATCGCGTGCTGGTGGCAGTGGGTCTGTACCGTCGCCTGCCGCGCCAGATGGGGCGGTCGCCAGTACCTGGGGGCGTGCTGGACGAGCTGCTCTGCGAAGGTGCGCACCTGGCCGGCCAGCCGCCGCGCATCCTCGTCCTGCGGCAGCAGTTCGGGTGCGTCGGCGCGGAAGACCGCGGTGCAGGAGGGTTCCAGGCCGACCACGGGCGTGCCGGCGTCCAGGTAGGGGCGCAGTACGCCGAGCGTGTGGCGCAGGACCCGCTGGGCGACGGCCAGTTGGCCGGTGGAGATCCACGTCAGGCCGCAGCAGACAGGTGCGTCGGGTACGGCGACCCGGAAGCCGGCATCCTCCAGAACCCGTACGGCCGAGATCGCCACCGATGGGTGGAAGAAGGTGCTGAAGGTGTCCGGCCAGAGCACCACCGCGGTGGGATCCATGGGGTCCGGCTGTGCGCTCCCGCGAGCGCGCCACCACTGGAGGAAGGACTCCTCGGCGAACACGGGCGCCGACCGGGCGGCGTCCACGCCGGCCAACCGCTTGCCCGCCCGCGCGAGGCCCGGTGCGTGCAGCAGGCTGTTGACCAGCCTCGGCGCCGGACGCGACAGCCGCGCCCATATCGGCAGCCAGCCCATCGAGTAGTGGGCCGCGGGACGCAGCCGTCCGGCGTAGTGGTGGGCGAGGAACTCGGCCTTGTACGTGGCCATGTCCACCCCCGTCGGGCAGTCCGACTTGCACCCCTTGCACGCCAGACACAGGTCGAGCGCGTCGCGCACCCCGGTCGACCGCCAGCCGTCGACGATCGCCGAATCGGGGTGGCCGTCGAGCATCTCGAACAGCAGCCGGGCGCGTCCGCGCGTGGAGTGCTCTTCCTCCTTCGTGGCCCGGTAGGAGGGGCACATCACGCCGCCCCGGTGGGTGCGGCAGTTGCCGATTCCGACACAGCGCAGCACCGCGCGGTTGAAGGAGTGGTCGTCCTCGGGGTAGCCGAAGTACGTGTCGGGTGCGGTCGGCCGCCAGGTGGGGCCGAGCCGCAGTTGCCCGTCGACCGGATGCGGGTCGACGACCTTGCCGGGATTCATCCGGTCGCCCGGGTCGAACAGTGCCTTCAGTTCGACGAAGGCGGACACGAGCCGGTCGCCGAACATACGGGTCAGCAACTCGCCTCGGGCCTGGCCGTCGCCGTGCTCACCCGACAGTGAGCCGCCGTAGGAGGCGACGAGGTCCGCGGCCCGCTCCAGGAAGCGGCGGAAGTCCGCGACCCCCTGCGCCGTCCTCATCCCGAACGGGATGCGCGTGTGCACACAACCCTGCCCGAAGTGGCCGTACAGCGAAGGGTGGTTGTAGTCGAACTCCTCGAACAGCCGCTTCAGGTCGCGCAGATAGTCGCCCAGACGGTCGGGTGGGACGGCGGAGTCCTCCCAGCCCTCCCAGGTCTCCCGGTCGTCCGGTGGACGGGCGGTCACCCCCAGCCCGGCCTCGCGGGCCCTGAGCATCCTGTGCTCCCGCTCGGGATCGTCGGAGAAGGCGACCGAAGCGTCCTTCTCGCCGCGGCCGATCGCCTTCAGCAGCGCGTGCGCCTGCTCGTCCGCCTCCTCCTGGTTGTCGCCGTCGAACTGCAGAAGCAGCCAACTGTCGCCTTCAGGGAGGGTGTTGAGCGAGTCGAGGTAGGCGTGCTCCTCGCGCATCAGCTGGGCCATCCGCCCGTCCAGGGCCTCCAACTGGCCCGGAGAGCAGTGCTCCAACAGTCGGGGCACGTCGTCGGCGGCGTGGCAGATGTCGTCGTACCCGAGGACCAGCAGCGACTGCCAGGCCGGCACCGGCACGAGGTCGAGTTCCGCACGCAGCACGGTCACCAGGGTGCCTTCGCTGCCGACCAGGGCCTTGGCGAGGTCGAGGTGGTTCTCCGGCAGCAGGGAGTCGAGGTTGTAGCCGGACACCCTGCGCGGGATCTTGGGGAACCCGCGGCGGATGTCCGCCAGATACTCGCCGACGATGCGGTCCAGACCGTCGTAGATCTCGGCCCGGCGCCCGCCCTCGGCGGCGATCTCGGCACGCTCGGCCCGCGACGTCGGACCCACCCACATGCGCAGTCCGTCGTAGGTCAGGACCTCCAGCCGGCGCACGTTGTCCACCGTCTTGCCGTACGCCTGCGCGGACCCTCCGCACGAGTTGTTGCCGATCATGCCGCCCAGGGCGCAGTGGCTGTGGGTAGAGGGTTTCGGCCCGAACTGCAGGCGGTGGTCGGACAGCCGCCGGTTGAGTTCGTCCAGGACGATGCCCGGCTCCACCACACATGTGCGGGTCTCGGGGGAGACGGAGACGAGGGCGTCGCAGTACTTGCTCCAGTCGACCACCACGGCCGTGTTCGTGCTCTGCCCGGCCAGGCTCGTGCCTCCGCCCCGCGACAGCACCGGAGCCCCGAACCGTGCACACACCTCCATCGCGTGGGCACCGGCCTCGACGTTGCGCGGAACCACGACGCCGATCGGCACCTGCCGGTAGTTGGAGCCATCCGTGGAGTAGGCGCCCCTGGTGCCCGCATCGAAGCGGCCCTCGGCATCGGTCTCGTCGTGCAGAGCGGCGGCCAGTCCCGCCGTGTCCACGGTGACCGTGCGTCGTGCAGGTGCGATTGTCATCGACGCGATCCGCCCATCATTTTTGTCACTCCTGTCGCGTAGGCCCGGCCCAGCCGTCGGCCGGGCATCCGGCTGCTGGGAGGGGCCCCGCCCTTGCCGACAGGCTTGCTCATGATCGGTCTCCAGTCCTCGCACTGAGATCCGCCCGCTCAATAGGCCTGCGGGTACCCCGGATCGTGGAGACGTCCTCCCGCTACGGGCGTTCCTTCGCCCGTCTTCTCAGTACGGCCGCGAGGTTCACCGCCGAGATCAGGGTCAGCACGCCGCAGATCCCGGCCAGCACCTCGAGCTCGCCGGTGTCAGGGCTCCCGTGGGGTGATGAGGAAGCCGCCCACAAGCTGAACGACACCGTCGCCGCCGTGAAGAGCACCAACCCGGCGGCGGCCAGTACGGCACGCAGCCCGAGGGCGCTCCGGGCGGTCGTCGGCTCGGTTCCGGTCCGCTGGGAGTGGCTCATCATCAACTCCTGGTCCCCGCGCGGTCACGCTCCGCCGAGGTGCCTGTGGCCTCGTACGGGACGAGTGCCCAGCACCTTGATCGTCTATCACCCAGAAGTCCAGGATGCGATCAGCGCCCTGACGGGGTGCGATGGGTGTGTGCGGAGGTGAGCGCCATGGCGCGGGCTGTGTGGAGTGGAGTGCTGACGTTCGGGCTGGTGACCGTTCCCGTGCAGCTCTTCACCGCGACGGAAACCCATGCGGTCCACTTTCACCAGCTGCAACGTGGCACTTCGGACCGGGTGCGCAACAAGCGGGTGAACGAGCGCACCGGTGAAGAGGTGCCCTTCGACGAGATAGTCAAAGGCTTCGACACGGGCGAAGGCGAGTACGTCATCGTCGAGCCGGAGGAACTGGACGACATCGCGCCCGGACGGTCACGAGCCATCGAGATCGACGGCTTGGTCGACCTGGACGCCATCGACCCGGTGCTGACGCGCCGGCTTCCGGCGGCGGGCGAAAAGCGCGTGCTTCCTGACAGGGCCGGCGTGCGGGCCCGCCCCGTGCGGGTACCCGTCCTTGCATGCCCGAACTTCCGGATGTCGAAGGATTCCGCCGGGCGCTGATGAGCTGCGGCGGCCGTCGGTGTGTCACCGACATCGAGGTACGGGACAACGGGGTTCTGCGGGGTGGAGTGACCGAGGAGCGGCTGCGCGGGCAGCTGAAGGGAAAGCGTCTCGGGAAGGCGTGGCGGCACGGTAAATGGTTGTTCGTGCCAACGGTCGACGGCCCCACACTCGTCTGTCATTTCGGGATGACAGGGTCACTACGATGCTGCGCTCTGGACGAGCCGATCGCGGCGCATGACCGCATCGTGCTGACCCTCGACGACACCCGGACCCTGCGCTATCGCGATCAACGCAAGTTGCAGGGCGTGCAGTTGGCCGACAAGAACGCTGTCGACCGGCTTCTGGAGGGGCTGGGCCCCGACGCCGCGGGCGTGCGGAGAACGGAGTTCAGGGAACTGCTGTCGGCGCGGCGCGGCGCCATCAAGAGTGCCCTGATGGACCAGTCCGTGATCGCCGGTCTCGGAAATCTTCTCTGCGACGAGATCCTCTGGCGGGCTCGGATCCACCCTCGGACTCCGGCTCGGGACCTCAGCGAAGCGGACCTGCGTCACCTTCATACGGCCATGGGCCGAGTGCTCGACACCGCCGTGCGTGCCGGGCGCGTGCCTCCGCGTCGCTCGTGGCTCACCGGGCGCAGAGACGACAGCGAGCCCGTGTGCCCCCGGTGCGGCATCCTCCTGTGCTCCAGCCGTGTCGCCGGACGCCGCACGGCCTGGTGTCCGCAGTGCCAGTCCTGACCGTCGGTGTGCTCGACCTTCGCGTTTCGCCGTGCCTCAACCGGTTTCCCGGGTCGGTCGGCTTTCACATGAGCGCCGGGAAACGGTCCCACACGCGGTGCCGAGCCAGCAGGTCGGTCACCAGGCTCAGGGCGGCCGTGCCGTCGTCCCCGCTCACCACGCCCGGCGCGTCGGAAGCGATGCCGAGGGCCTCGTACACCTGCCGGGCACCGTTCCAGCCGCCGATGGCCTTGGCATGGCGGTACGCCTCCCCGACGAGCAGCAGGACCCGCGGGTCCACCGGCGCGTCGCCGCCACCGGCGGCCTTGGCGTCCCGGCTGCCGTGGGCGTCCGCGGCGGGCGCGGGCGCACCGGCCAGCAGCAGCGCGTCGAATTCGACGGACCGGGCCGCGGCGAAGGTCCGCTGCACGGGGACCGGCTCCGTACCGCCGTCGCCCAGCACACCGCCGGACGGACCGATGACCAGGGGCACCATGCTCTGGTCGAGCACCGACTGCCGTACGGCCTGGACGGCGGCGAGGTCGCTCTTGTCGTCGGCGATGATGCCGATGACTCGGCCGACGGACGGCCACTGCTTCCCCACCTGCGCCAGGGCCGGGCTCGGCGCGACGTCGGCGAGCGGCTCGGTCGGCTGGGGAGCGGGCAGGCCAAGACCGGACGCGACCTCCTGGCAGAGCTGGGCGTCGATCTGCGCGAGCGTCCGCAGGACACGTTCCTTGATCGCCTGCTCGTAGCACTTGCTGAGCTCGAAGGTGTAGGCGGCGACGACATGCTCGCGTTCTACCGGCGAGAGGCTCAGCCAGAACCTGCGGGGTTGGCTGAAGTGGTCCTCGAACGAGGCCGGAGCCTCGCGCACCTTCCGCGCGGCCGGCATCTCCAGGGGCACCTCGACATGGCCCGCCGCCTCGGGGCCCGCGGCGAACGGGCATCCGCCGTCGAGTGAGTTGGGCCGGTACGGAGCCACGCCGCTGTGGACGGCCGTCTGGTGCACGGCGTCGCGCTGCATGTCGTTGACAGGGGAGTGCGGGCGATTGACAGGTATCTGTGCGAAGTTGGGGCCGCCCAGCCGGGTGATCTGAGTGTCGAGATACGAGAAGAGCCTGCCGGCGAGCAGCGGATCGTCGGTGATGTCGATGCCGGGGACCAGGTGTCCGGGGTGGAAGGCGACCTGCTCGGTCTCGGCGAAGAAATTGGACGGGTTGCGGTCGAGGGTGAGCAGCCCGATCGGCTGCACCTGGGCCATCTCCTCCGGCACGATCTTCGTGGGATCCAGCAGGTCGATGCCCTGGAAGGTCTGTTCGGGAGTGTCGGGGAAGGTCTGGATGCCCAGCTCCCACTGGGGGAAGGCGCCCGCCTCGATCGCGTCGGCGAGGTCCCGGCGATGGAAGTCGGGATCGGCGCCACTGATGATCTGAGCCTCCTCCCACACCAGGGAGTGCACACCGAGCTTCGGCTTCCAGTGGAACTTCACCAGGGTCGTGGCGCCGTCCTCGGCGACCAGGCGGAAGGTGTGCACGCCGAACCCCTCCATCATGCGGAAGGACCGCGGGATGCCGCGGTCGGACATGTTCCACAGCGTGTGGTGGGCGGCCTCGGTGTGCAACGACACGAAGTCCCAGAAGGTGTCATGGGCGCTCTGTGCCTGCGGGATCTCCCGGTCGGGATGTGGCTTTCCGGCATGGATGACGTCCGGGAACTTGATCGCGTCCTGGATGAAGAACACCGGGATGTTGTTGCCCACCAGGTCGAAGACACCCTCGCTGGTGTAGAACTTGGTCGCGGAACCGCGTGTGTCGCGGACGGTGTCGGCCGAGCCCCGCGAGCCGAGCACTGTGGAGAACCGGACGAAGACCGGTGTCTCCACCTCCTCGGCGAGAAATGCGGCCTTGGAGACCTTCGACGCGGTGCCGTATCCCCGGAAGACGCCGTGCGCGGCGGCTCCACGGGCATGCACGACCCGTTCCGGGATGCGTTCGTGGTCGAAGTGGGTGATCTTCTCCCGCAGGTGGTGGTCCTGAAGGAGTACGGGACCGCGCGGACCTGCCTTGAGGGAGTGGTCGGTGTCCGGCAGCCGTAGGCCTTGGGCGGTGGTGTGCCGATCACCGGCCTGGGCGACCGAGGCCGCGTCGAGTCCGGTGGGCTGCCCGGTGGGGCTGTAGGTCTCGGGCCCCCGCTGATCGGGCTTGGGCGGCAGCGGACCGCGTGGCTCGGTGGGCTCCTCGATCCGAGGCGGTTGCGCGGCGGGACGACCGGGAATGGGGTGCGACGGGCTCATGGGATTCCTCGCGGGCAAATCGGCTCGATAAGTACGGCAGCATCCGTCCCGAGGGCGTCCTTCGGTCGATGTCCCTCTCGGGGGGAGCGGTGGGCCGGCGGTTGACGGGCACCCTTATGCGACGGTTCATGACGTCCTCCGGGAACTGGATGCTCGTCGAGTCCCCGCGGGCACCAGGAGGAAACGTGGGTGAGGCCGGCTCACCGCCGTTGTCGTTTCCTTGTGAGCCGGTCGGGTAGTCGCGACATATGGTGCGATTCGGATACACGATGATGACCGAGCAAGCCGGTCCACAGGACCTGGTGACGCATGTCGTGCGGGCCGAGGAGGCCGGCTTCGACTTCTCCGTGACGTCCGACCACTACTTTCCATGGTTGGACGAGCAGGGGCACGCCCCGTACGCCTGGAGCGTGCTGGGCGCGGCCGCGCAGGCCACCTCACAGATCCCCTTGATGACGTACGTGACCTGCCCGACGAGGCGCTACCACCCGGCGGTCGTGGCACAGAAGGCGGCGACGATGCAGTTGCTGTCCGGCGGCCGCTTCCGGTTGGGGCTGGGCTCCGGTGAGAACCTCAACGAGCACGTCGTGGGTGGCGGTTGGCCATCCGTCGACATACGTCACGAGATGCTCGCCGAGGCGATCGAGATCATCCGGGCGCTGTTCGGCGGCGGTTACGTCAACCACCGTGGCGAGCACTTCGACGTGGAGTCCGCCAAGCTCTGGGACCTGCCCGACAGGCCGCCGCCCATTGGCGTGGCGGTCTCCGGGCGGCAGTCCTGCGCGCTGGCGGGCCGCCTCGCCGACCTGATGATCGCCGTCGAGCCGGACGCGAACCTCGTCACCGCCTTCGACGAGTACGGGGGTAGGGGCAAGCCGCGTGTGGGGCAGCTGCCGGTCTGTCACGACCCGGATCCTGACGAAGCCGTACGGCGGGCACATGAGCAGTTCCGCTGGTTCGGCGGTGGTTGGAAGGTGAACGCCGAGCTCCCCGGGACCGCGGCCTTCGCCTCCGCCAGTGCGTACGTACGCGAGGAGGACGTGGCCGACTCGATCCCCTGCGGGGACGACCCGGAGGTGTTCGCCGAGGCCGTGCGCCCCTACGTGGAAGCGGGGTTCACCGAGATAGCCCTCGTCCAGGTCGGCGGAGCATCCCAACTGCCGTACCTGGACTGGGCGGAGAAGACGCTGCTGCCCGCCCTGCGCGAGCTGTGAAAGCCCGCCCCTGGGTGGGCCGCCAACGCAACAAAGGAGGGCCGGTCTTCATGAAACTCATGGGATTGACGACCGGAACACACGGACCGCACAGCGGCGCACTCGCGGCCGCGATGGACGCCCTCGAAGGCCAGGCACGACTCGACGCCATGGCCGGGACCATACGCAAGGTCGTTCGCGCACTCCCCCTGGGGAAGGGCAGGGACGCGCTACGAGGTCTTTGGCTCGGCCACCCACTCCACCCCGCCTTGGTGCAACTGCCCATCGGCTCATGGAGCTCGGCCGCGATCCTCGACCTCTTCCCCGACGAGAGCCGCGCCGCACGCCTCCTCATAGGCGTCGGCCTGGTCTCCGCGGGACCGGCCGCCCTGGCCGGCTGGGTGGACTGGGCCGAGCAGCGCCCCCGACAGGCCCGCGTGGGCCTGGTGCACGCCGCGGCGAATCTCGCCGCGGTCACCGCCTACTCCGCCTCCCTGGCGGCGCGGACGAAGGGGTACGACGTGCTCGGCCGCCTGCTCGGCTTCGGGGGTCTGACGCTCGCCACGGCCGGGGGTGTGCTCGGCGGCCACCTCGCCTATCGGCAGGCCGCCGGCGTCAACCACGCGGAAGCCGTCCCCGTGCTGGTCGAGCCCGGCTGGCACCGGATCGGGACGCTGGACGACTTTCCCGTGGGCGAGCCCGTACGGCGGACCGTCGACGAGGTCGCACTGGCCGTCGTGCGGGACGAGGACGGCGTGCCGAACGCCCTGGCCGACCGGTGCAGCCACATGGACGGACCGCTCCATGAGGGCAAGGTCCTGGAGGGCTGCATCGAATGCCCATGGCACGGCAGCCGGTTCCGGCTCTCCGACGGCGTGAACGTCCAGGGCCCTGCGACGGCGCCCCAGCCGCGATTCGACTGCCGGGTCACCCCGGAAGGCGCCGTCGACGTCCGGCGCGCGGAGCTTTGAGGGATCGAGGAGGTCGCCATGCGCCGGGAAGCTCTCGGGATCTATCTGAACGACCACCTGGCCGGAGCCACGGCCGGGCGACTGATCGCACATCGTCTCGCCGAGCACTACCGCTCATCGCCCTACGGCGGTGAACTGCACCGACTGGCGGTCGAGATCGCGGAGGATCGGCAGACCCTCCTCGACCTGATGGACGCGCTCGCCGTCCCCGCCCGCCGCCACAAGGTGTTCGCCGGGTGGCTCGGCGAGAAGGGACGCCTGCTCAAGCTCAACGGGCGGGCGACACGGCGCTCCGGGCTGAGCACCGTCATCGAACTGGAGATGCTGCGCCTGGGCATTGAGGGCAAGTCCCTGCTGTGGAAGACACTGCTGGCGCTCACTCCGGCCAGAGAACTGGACGAGACGCTGCTGAAGGAACTGCTGGACCGCGCCCGGGACCAGATCGACACGGTGGAGACGGTCCGTACTGGTGCGGCCGTCGCCGCCCTGCGCTGACCCGTGCCGGGCCGGCGGGGGGGGGGCGCCCCGCCCGCGGCGCCCCGCGCCCGGGGGCGCGGGCGTGGTGGAAAAAAAAAAACAC